>JANQSK010000631.1 GCA_028284105.1 Anaerolineae bacterium | reverse complement strand
ATCAAAATTTGATGATTCACGACGCTTTTTGAAGGAAGCTGATCAACGAGCAAATCAAATTGGGGATCTCACATTAAAATCGAATATTGTGCGGAATTTGGGAATTACTTACATGTATCAACGTGAAATTAATGATGCTTTAGCTTACTTTAGCCATGCCTATAATTTGTGTGTCGCTTCAAATGAAAAATTTTCTCAAGCCCCTGCACTTAATAATCTTGGCTTTGCAACTCGGAATTTGGGCCTTTATGATCAATCAGTTGCCTATTTGGAAAATGCACTTGCGGTTTATAAACAGCTAGGCATTGTTCGCGGACAGGCGATTGTGCTACATAATCTTGGCGAATGCTATGATCAATTAGGGCAGTTTGAAAAGGCGTTTGAATTCACAAAATCAGCCCAACAGCTTCGTAAAAAAGTGAGAAATGCCCGTGGACAGGTTGCAAGTCTTGGTTTAATGGGACGGCTATGCGTATCAATGAATAAATTTGAATTGGGGTTAACTTATGCGCTCCAATCGATTGATGTGGCTCAAAAGTCGGACAATGAAGTATTAAAGATTAACAGTGGCATGATTTTGGCTTTGGTCTTGGTATATATTGACCATTTGGATGAAGCGCAACGACAGATAGTCAAATGGCTTCAACGTGCTGAAGCAGCTCAAATTTCACATGTTATTACAGAATTGAAGTTTCTATTTGCGACCATTTATTTTAAACGAGGGGATATAAACACGGCCGTATCCCATCTCATGCCGCTACTTCCTGCTTTTGACGACATCGAGAAAATTAGTAGCATGTTTTATCCGATGCGAATGTTTGCCATAACTGTCAAAATATTGCGAGCCGTCAAAGATCAACGCGCAGAACTTATTCTTGAGAAAGGTCTCAACTTAATCAATGAACGAGCCAACCTTTTGCAGGATGAAACATTACGTCAAAGTTTCCTTTACAATATTAAAGACCATCAAGAACTTGTAGAATTAGCCCAAACAGATTTTCGACTGGAAACAACTGCTTAATAAAAAAATGCAGTATATTCTCCCGATAAATTTTTTAAAATCTGCTTTATCCTCCTATAGAAGTTGCTATTTCCCCAATAAAATGTAAGAATCAAACACAAATAAAATGTCGCGGTGGGGGCCGAGGTGAAAAATGAAATTCAGTCGAACCGCTCTTTTGGGTGCAGTGCCAGTTGTACTTGCAGCTTTTGGTTTCCTTCTTCTCCAGCCAAACAAAGAGATTGTTTCTCAATCCACCTATGCCAACATCAACACACCACCGATGAAAGCAGTATTTGTTCAAGACAATTATGCGTATTTAGGATATGGAAACAGACTTATTGTTGTGGATGTCAGTGACCCAAAAGCCCCTGCTTTTGTGGGCCAATCCCCAGAATTACAAAATCAGGTAGAAACCATCTTTGTGTTTGAAAATTACGTTTACGTTATTGATAGTAAAAAAATTGTTCATCTCATCGATGTTGAAGATAAAAGTAGCCCATTGATTGATGGCAGAATGTATGAACAAACCAACGAGACAATTATTCGCGATGTAAAAGCAGATGGAACGTATGTCTATGTTATTGAAGATGATTTAGCGAGGCGTGCCCAAAGCGGACTTAGAATACTGCTTCTTTCCGATTTCTCTTCTGTCGAGTTTGTTAAAACAACTTTTCGAGCAAATACCGTGCAGTTGACAGAATCATATATTTATTTCACCGATCCAGGCGGCTATGTCAATCCACGTTTGCCTTTAGAGCAGGGGAGATTGCATGTATTAGATAGAACTAATTTTTCTAAAATTGCTGTAGTGGACCGCTTTTATAATATATTTGAAGTGAAAAAGAATGTAGGATATTTACTTCATGGCATTGATTTTCCTGATGAAGGGATTCTTGGAAGTCTTCATGTCGATCTTATGGATATGAATGATTACTCCATTTTAGATACGATAGAGTATGAAAGTAAGATCGTTAATTATCATTTAGCTGTCGATGACGAATCTATTTATGTTGCAGTAGAAGGAACAATTGCTGAACCAGATCTCACCATTTATCCATCTGGCTTAACGATTATCGATTCTACGAATCCTTCCAATCTGGTTCATGTATCGTTCTGCGAAACAATAATTCCAAATGATATTGCCATTAAAGATGGGTATGTCTTTCTTGCGACTAATGAAGGATTGCTGATTTTTAATGCGATAGAGCCAGATAAACCGTTTATTCAATCCTCTTATTTGCCTAAAACGGAAGCAAGGGTTGAATCGGAAAGGAATATAAATTTCGGGCTCAATTTTGATGCATTTTTCCCGCTAGTTACTCAAACGTGTGATTAAATATTGTTAAAGCATCATTAGCCATAGGAGAATGAGATGTTTAAGAAAGTAGGAACTGTCTCTCTTTTTGTCGCCGATCAACAGCGAGCAAAAGCGTTTTATACTGAAAAGTTAGGATTTGAATTACGAGCTGATAATCCTCTGTATCCTGGTGCTGATAACCGGTGGATCGCAGTCGCCCCGCATGGTGCCGAGACTGAACTCATTTTATATTTACCTGATGAAAATTGGGCCCATTACGAGAGGGTTGTAGGTCAATCCCAAGCGATCACCCTAGAGGTGTCAGAGATTGATTCACTTGTTGAACAGCTCAAAAGGAACGGTGTCGAAATCATATCCGAGCCTGAACATCAGCCTTGGGGCATATTTGCTATGATTGAAGATTCTGAACAAAATCGCCTTATTTTGGTTCAACCTGTCTAATTTCACTTCGTATCGCCAATATGAATAGCGTATGATTCGTAGGTGAATCATGCGTTTTGATTGACCTTTTCTTGCTAAAATCAGGGCATGGTGCACTGGTTTTGTAGAAAACGGCCGTTTTTCCCCACAACACTCCTATTACTTCTTATTATAATTGCAGGCTGCCAAACCAATACGGCCGTTCCGCCAACCCCTCTCGCTGAAGTGGCTTCTGAGCCATTACAGAGCGTCGATGCGACGCCTACCTTATCTACAAATGTGCCTACAGAGGTCACGCCAGAAGCAGACCTTCCAACCCCTGTCATTCCAACCGTCACGCCATTACCAACTTTGGCTCCTACACCATTGCCTGAAGATCGGGTGGAGATTGGTCAACAGGAATCAACGCAAGGGAATTTTGGAGCAGCCATTGCGCACTTTGAAACGGGGTTGGCATCTGGTGTATTGTCCGATGAGCAAACGTTGGATTCGCAAATTGGGTTGGGTGTTGCCCAATATGAAGAGGGGGATTATGAAGCAGCTATCCTTACTTTGGAGCCTTTGCTGGCTGATACGGCCGTTTCAGCCCAGTTGCTTTTTTATTTGGCCCAATCCCATGACGCACTCGGTAACTGGCAAAATGCCCTCGACTATTATTCACAATTTTTGGATTCAAACTTAAATTTAACTGCATACATTGCCCCGTTGATGGCAGATGCCGAATTTAACCTAGGGAATTTTGAAGATGGTGTGGCTTTGCTGGAAACGGCCGTTTCCTCACCCTCCCATCGCCTTACCGAAGTGGAAAATCGGCAGCGCCTTATCAGCATTTATCAAAACAGCGGTAATCTTCCTGCCTTGCTCGAACAGTACAACGCGATTCATGATTTAGCGCGGACCGAATTCACCAAAGGGGAGATGACCTATTTAGCTGGGCTCACAGAATTACAATTGGGCAATAATGAAGCTGCCTATCAGCAATTTGGTTTTGGTGTAGTGAACTATCCTAACT
>JANQSK010000616.1 GCA_028284105.1 Anaerolineae bacterium | reverse complement strand
AACCGAAAGTTTGTTCGTTCTTTACTAAAATTTCACTTAGACAAAGTTTCTTCATCGTTTACGCAAAAATTCTATGAATACACTCGAGGCCATCCCTTGTTTTCTGTTGAGCTACTTCGTTCAATCATTGATAGAGATGATGATGTTGACTATCAAAACCACAAGGTTTCAAATGTAGAGACGTCTATTTGGCGTGAACTCCCTGATAAAGTTGAAGCCATAATCGAAATGCGGTTTCAGCAACAGCCAGAGGCCATTCAAGAAATTTTGCAGGTAGCTGCGGTGGTTGGCCCAACATTCTCAGCACAGGTCGTATCCCAAGTTGTCGGGTTATCTTTAAAGCAAACCGTCAGTTTATTAAGTCAAGCCCTAAAGAGTGGTCAACAAATAACAAATTATGTTGGTCAACAGCAAATCGGTGATCAAATAATTGATAATTTTCAATTCCAAAATCGCTTCTTCCAGCTTCACCTGATCAACAAGCAAAATGCTGTAGAACTTAGACTACTCCATCATGAGATAGCAGATGCTTTAGAATCCGTTTATCGGGATCAAAGTGATTTAGTGATGCTGCGACTTGCAAACCATTATGAGATGGGGGGAGATTTAAATAAGGCTGCCGTATATTATGGAAAAGCAGCTGAAGTGGCTTCAAATCGATTTGCGCATGAAGATGTGATCGCATTTGTTTCAAAGTCTTTAGCGCTAACGAAGCGTCTATCTAATCAAAACCAATATGATTTTGTAAGCATAAGGGAACAATCTTATGGGATATTGGGGCACGGTGAAAAGCAACTCACCGATTTACGTTTGTTACAAAACCTTGCGGAAGAATTATCAGATATTGAAAAGCAAACCGAAATTGCATTGCGTTTAGCAAGATATAACCTTGCAAATAATTCTTCGGTTCAGGCACTTGAAATAGCGTATCAGGCAATCGCCTTGGCGCAATCTAGAAAAGATACTTACTTTGAGGCGATAGGGCATTTGTATATAGGAAGGGCTTTGATTCAACAAAACAAGCAGCAATCTGCCTTGGCTAATCTTAATAAAGCTTTAGAAATATCTAAAAAGGAACAGATGGAATTAGTTGAAGCCACTAGCCTACGAAGCTTTGGTGAGTTTTCTCACCAAGAAGGTGAATATACTGTTGCATATTCCTACTATCAACAAGCACTTAAAAAATACCCTTTAGGAACATTCAGCACAGGTAAAGCACATGCCTTGCAAAATTTAGGCGAGCTTTCTCAAGAGAAAGGGGATTATTATCAAGCTAAAGCATATTTCCTAGAAGCCTTAAATATATTCCAAGAAGTTGGGCATCGTCATGGTGAAGGATCCTGTCTGGTGGACCTGGGGATAAATGCGACCTTATGCGGTGATTATTTTCTTGCTAGACAATTTTTAGTACGTGGTTTGACGTCTGTTAGGAATGTTGGCGATTCCGATGGGGAAATTAAAGCACTCAGTTATTTAGGCTTTGTAGCTATGCACATTCGAGATGGTGAAACCGCAGTCTTTCACTGTAGGCATGCAATTGGAATTGCCCAAGAAAACGAGAATCAAGAACTCCTTGCCTTTTCATTATATATGTTGGGTCGTGTATTCCTTCATCTATTTAAAGGTGTGGAGGCAAAATCGATATTTAAGCAAGCGCTTCAAATCGATACTAAGCAGAACAAATATGATCTGTATTGGATAATTCAGGCTGGATTGGCAGAAGCTGAATTAGAGCTAGAAAATTTTGAAGAAGCAAAAGAGATCTCGACAGAAATTTGGGTCAATTGGAATCAATCAAAAAGTAATAAGGAAAATTTCAAAGTCTGGTTATTAGCTGTTTGCTATTTTGTATTTAATAGGATTAAAGATGAACGTGCTCAACATGTTTTGAATGAAGCATATCAAAAATTACAAATGTTAGCAGCTCATTTTGAAGATCAAAACTTAAAACGACTTTTCATTGAAAGTGTGCCAGAGCACGCGCAAATAGTTAAAGCTTTTGAAGCGAGTGGAGGGAAATAAGTATGAGACGTCTTTGTATCACATTGACTATAGGATTGGGAATATTGATTTTTGGAACAGCGTGCCAACCAGAAAGCAACCAACCATATCGAATTGGTGTAATTAACTTTTTGCCAGTAATGGACAATGTTTTGGATGGTTTCAAGCAAGGTATGAGAGATCAAGGGTATGTCGAAGGGGTTGACATTGAATATATTTATGATGGCCCTGCAGCAAATTTATTGGATCTAAATAGTATTGCTTCTGATCTTATAGAAAATGATGAAGTTGATATGCTCATCTCATTTAGTACAGGTGCCACACGTGCGGCTCATGACGCAGTTCAGGGGACAGATATACCAGTTGTATTCGTCCCTGTCACTGATCCTGTAAGAAACGATTTTATCGGGGTGGATAAAAACTTAACCGGGATTGCCAATGGGGGAAGCGATGCTAAGCGTTTAGAATTGTTGCTAGAATTAGATCCCTCAATAAAAAAATTGTATGTTCCCTATAACCCTGATGATGGGAGTGCGGCTATTGCTTTAGAAGATACCCAAGAAGCTGCAATTGAATTAAACGTCGAAATTGTTGCGAACAAAGTCTATAATGTTGATGATATCGAGATTGCTATTGATACAATGCCGGCTGATGTTGATGGCGTATTTCTTCTTCCTGATATCCTAACTGTATCACGAACCGATTGGTTCTTAGATGAAGTGTTTGCGAGAGGAATCGTTTTAGCTGGATCGACAACAACGGCAGTTGAAGGGGGCGCGTTGATGGCATTTGGTGTCGATTTTTTCAATTCGGGATATCAAGCCTCAAGGTTGGCAGAGCAAATTATTACAGGCACTCCGCCAGCTGATTTGCCTGTAGAGGTTGGTGAGTTTTTCCTGCATATAAATCTGAATACGGCTGAGGGGATTGGGCTTGAAATTTCAGATGAGATATTGGACCAAGCTGATAAGGTTATTAATCAATAATGTTAAACAGCATTAAAACGCGCCTTAGGTTGACATACATTTTTCTTGCTGTATTTCCTCTCTTTGTTGTGGGGTTAATTTTAACGGGCTTGATTTATATTGTTCAACAAAATCAAGTTCTCCTTGTCCAAAAAGAGATTGCCGGGCGTGTAGGTGCCGAAGTTGAAGGGTTTGTAAATAATTTAGAAAATGAGCTATTTGTTGCCGGAACCAGCGCGAACATTCTCAATTTATCGTTAATGGAGCAAGATAATTTATTAGCGAGGTTGCGAGCAAATCAAAGTGCTTTTGTTGATTTATATTTAGTAGATCAGAATGGCAATGAATTGGTTCATCAATCTTATTTGCAAATCGCAACTGAGACACCATTGCTTGATTGGGCTTCAGAGGATGCTTTTGTACAATCAAAAGTATCTCAGGAAGTGTATTTTGGCTCCATATATTTTACTGAAAACAATGAACCCCAAATTACTATAGCGATTCCTCTTGTAGACCCACGTACGGCTCAAACTGAGGCTGTTCTTATTGCTCAAGTGCGATTTAAAGAAATTTGGGATCTTATTGCGGATATTGAAGTTGCTGAAGGCGAAAGCGTCTATATTCTGAATTCATCAGGGGTATTAGTTGCTCATCGGAATCCGTCTGTTGTGTTGAGGGGAGAAACTTATGATGTAGAGTTTGAGGACGGTATCAGGCAGGGACTGGAAGGAGAAACGGCCGTAATTGCCACGAAGCATCTTGTCTTTGGTGAACAAGAATTGATAGTCGTTGCCGAAAAATCAGTATCCCAAGCTCTTACATTAGTTAGTAATGCAGTTTGGATCATCCTAGTTGTAATCTTGGCTTCCTTAATCATTGCTTTTATTTTAAGCTTAATTGCGACTCGACAAATGGTTCAACCTATTCAGGCTTTAGCTGATATTGCTGTCGCAATTCGTCAAGGAGATTTGACCCAAAGAGCCAGTGAGAGTGGCTTGAATGAACTAGATGATTTGGCTTCAACTTTTAACCAAATGTCTGGTCAGCTTCAAGAGACCTTAGAAGGATTTGAACATTTAGTTGAAGAAAGAACTCTGGCTTTAAAAAACAGCGCACAAGTGAGTCGTTACCTTTCAACAATTCTTGAACAAGATCATTTGTTGTCTCAGGTTGTAGATCGACTTCAAACTGATTTTGGATTTTTCCTCGCGAATATCTACCTCTACAACGCGAGAGAAGAACTAGAGCCCGTTACTAAAAACAGTTTAGAGGAACAGCTGTTTGAGGATGAGAAAGAAAGGACAGTGGCATCTACCAAGGATAACCAACCGACTCTTTCAACGCTGGTTTTAGAACCAGACAAATTTATGCACCTTGCTGTCCCAATCATTCGAGGACAGCGTTTGGAGGGTGTTTTAAATGCGTATAAAAAAGATGAGCAGTCCATTTCCCAGCAAGATATAGATCTTGTGCAGTCCATTGCTAATCAATTAGGGGTTGCCTTACATAATGCGCAATCATTTGAACAATTATTAGAAGAAAAGCTGCAAGAAGCGCAGCGCAAGGAAGCGGCTGAACGCAAACTGGAAGAGTATCGGGCTTCTCCCCAAGGGCAAGCTGAACAGCTAGCTAACCAACTTCTAGAAAACCCTTCGCAATCCATAAAGCTTCTTTACCCTTTAGTACATGATTTCGATTTGATGCCTAAAAATCGAACTACTTTAGAGAATCTTCCTCAAGCGCTTGCCTCATTTACAGAACTGCAAGTAAATAGAGAAATTCAAACAGCAATAGATTTACAAAACATGTCTGAAGGTTTTTACTTTCTTATAGGGGGACAAGAACGATACGACTTGCTCCCGGTAGGATTGAGACTCATCAGTTCCATTTTGAAAAAAGAAGAAGTTTCAAACTGGGAACATGCAAATGCAGTTCAACAAATATATCAATGGTGCCTAAATGCACTCAATGCAGATACGATTGAAAAAATCACTATCCTCTCTTTTAAACCACTCAATGAATTTTCCGACTCAATCAATGATGAGCTCGTTCAAACGTTACTGTCATTGGAAACGGTGCAAAAAACAAGTAGTACATATCTACGAGTTTATGAAACCAGAGATAAAATAGCCTATCTTGTTTCGGCAATTGAACAATTAAGACGTAACGAGCGTGAAAGAAGTCTGGGACATAGAAGCGTAAACCATTCGATTTTGGGGCAAATTACTGAACAGTGGCTAACTGTAATTACCTCAGCTATGCGGGATTTGCAGACTCAGGCCAACATCGTGTGCGATCTGATTACCCGACACACTTGGCATCGGGATATTGTGACTTTAACCTTGTCCTTGCGGAATAATGGTCGAGGTACAGCATTAAATATTAACGCTCATACAATTGAATCTGATCAATATACGTTATTAGAGGGTGAAAACCAGATCAAAGAATTGGCTCCTGGTGAAGAAAAACAGATCACAGTTAGATTGCGACCTCAATTGGAAAATGGAATCACTCAATTTAGAGTGCTTTTTGAAATCCAATTTGTTGATTCACGGGGTACTGGTCAAACTGAACAATATGCTAATATTGTTCATCTAATGGAAACAGATGGTATTTTTCAGTATATCCCCAATCCATATATAGTGGGTACGCCACTAGCAGCTGATTCTTCCTTGTTTTTTGGACGACAGGCTTTATTCCGAAGCATTGAGGAAGATCTGTCAGCACGTAAGCACAATCTCGTTTTAATTGGCCAACGGCGAATGGGTAAAACCTCATTACTTAAGCAGCTGCAAACTCGCCTTGGTAAGCAAGTCATTCCTGTATACTTGGATGGTCAGGTAATTGCTCTTGATCCTGGAATGGCTGGGTTTTTCTTAAATATTGCCACTGAAATCACATTTTCTTTAGAGGATTATGGAATCGACATACCTTTGCCTCAACTAGAAGATTTTGAGAAGAACCCTTCACTTCAATTTGAACAATATTTTCTTAAACCTATCATAGAGAAAAT
>JANQSK010000436.1 GCA_028284105.1 Anaerolineae bacterium | reverse complement strand
CGTTTCCCAACGAGCAGAAGAAGCAGAGTCTGGCAAGAGAACCCAGATGGAACCATCAACTTCTTCCATCATCTCTTCGTCATCCATGTCTTCTTCCATATCTTCGTCTTCCATTGCTTCATCATCAGTAGAAGCTTCTTCAGATGTTGTTGTGTCTTCGACTGGTTCCTCTGTTGGCTCCTCGGAAGCACCACCACAAGCTACAAAGAACAAAGCGAAAAGTAATGTCCAAATAAGCCATTTATAACGTTGCATAAAATCCTCCTTAACGATTCGCAGATTAAGTCAATACCAATCTGCACAAAAAATTTACAAATGTTTCTATTCATTGATAACAACGATATAGGAGGAACGGGACCCTAAAATCCCTTTGAAGAGGGTAGAGTTTCCCCCCTTAGATTAGGGGAAATCCCCTAAGAAGTGATTAATTATTAGGCGAGAATACCCAATATTGGCATAATGGACTTATGAAAAGTGCCCAAATTTTGCTGGCTGATGACCATGCGTTGGTCCGTGCCGGCATTGTCAATGCAATTTCCAATATGCCTGAGATTGAAATCGTAGGTGAAGTTGGAGATGGGCCCTCTTTGATGGCTCATTTAGAGGCTTTAAGGCCGGATTGCCTTTTGCTGGATGTGACAATGCCGAACTTTGAGCCTATTAAAGCAATACAGCAAATTCGTCTTCTTTATCCTAAAATGCGCATTTTGATTATTAGTGCATATGATGATGATGTTTATGTGCAGGGGCTTTTAAGTGCTGGTGTTAATGGATATCATTTAAAGGATCAACCTTTGGGGGATTTGAGACTTGCAATTCAACGTGTTTTGAATGGTGAAAGATGGATTTCTAGTCCATTAGTGGACAAATTGCTCAATTCCCAAACTCGTTCAACAAAGTCTAATCAATCGATCTCTTTATCTGAAAGGCAACGTGATTTGCTTCGATTATTAGCAAAAGGGCTAGATAATCGAGCAATTGCCACTCGACTCAATTTAAGCATCAAAACGATTGAAAATCATTTGACGCGGCTCTACCGACAGCTAAATGTTCAAAGCCGCTTAGAAGCTGCCTCATATGCACAGGCAAATCCGGAATTACTTGGCGTGGCTGGAAACACGGCCGTTTCACCACCACCAATCCAACCAAATCCAAACAGCAAACAAATTTCGGTTCTGCTAATTGATGATAGTCGTCGGTATAGGCAACAGTTGAGGCGGATGGTCGGAAAAGCGTATCCCAACGTCATGATTTATGAAGCAAGTAACATCCAAGAAGGCACTCAACTTGTGTCCAAGATTTTGCCTAAAATTGCATTTATTGACGTTGTTTTGGGAGATGAAGATGGTATTCGGTGCACTCGCCAAATCAAGCGATACCATTCATCAGTTCGCGTTATTTTGATGAGCGCGTATCCTGACAGGGAGTTTCATCGACGCGGGATTGAAGCAGGAGCAACCGCTTTTCTTGATAAAAAAGATTTAGACGTGGCAACCTTGAATCAAATACTTGAAGATTTATCGACATGAATAATCACGAAGGTCCTTTTCTAGACATTCGGAACCTTTCTAAAACGTTGGGTAATCGCCGTGCTCTCAAATATGTCAACTTGCAACTTTATCCTGGTGAAGTGATTGGATTAGCAGATCGAACCGGGACGTCAAAATCAACACTTATTCAAATTTTATCTGGAACCCTTCCTCCTGATGAAGGGACTATAAATATTAATGGCCAGCGTCTTTCATACCCTTGGATTCCTGAAAATTATAAATTCTCTATTGCCCATCAGGACCCCATTTTGGCAGATTTTCTTGATGTTACGAATAATATTTTCTTGGGAAATGAAATTTGTTATCCAATCCTAGGTAAGTTACTCCCTATTCCAAATCAATCAAAGATGGCGTTTAAGGCTAGAGAGATATTAGATTATTTGGATGTTCAAAATATCTCTCTACACGAAGATGCAATCAATTTGTCAGAGCAACAGCGGCAGTTAGTTGCATTAGCTCAGATTCTGGCCAGAGCCCCAAAAGCAGTCATCTTAGAAGATGTGGATGCCCTGTTAAATTTACCGTATCAAGAGAAGCTGTTAGAGCTAATTCATAAGTGGCAGTCAGAGAATACGGCCGTTCTCTTTAGCAGTAAGAATCTTGACCATTTATTCGCCGTTTCTGACCGAATCATTGTCCTAAGAGATGGCGAAGTTGTGGCAAATGTGCGAACTGATGAAACGAATCGGCTTGAAATTGTGACCGCCTTAATTGGTGGGACAGGTGGTCGACAGCAGCGAACACCAATCATTTGGGCTTTTGACAGCTACTATCGCGCGAGAAAACAAGCCGAAACCTTACATCATAATCAAATGCTTCTGGAAAAGGATTTAGCAGCTCAAGATTCACTTAATCGGCAGCTCGTTAATCAGTTGGCCAAGCAGGTTGAGGCATTAGACAGTGCTAATCTTGCCCTACAGGATGCGCAGAGGCGGCTACTTACTGAACGAGAAGAAGAACGAAAGCATCTATCACGCGAGCTTCATGATCAAATGATTCAAGATCTGCTCAGTTTGAATTACCAACTAGAAGAAATTATTGAAAAGGCAATCGATCTTCCCCCTCTTGAGTCTGATGCTAAAGAAGTTCAACAGGACATACGACATATGGTTGAGGATTTAAGGCGCATTTGTGGTGATTTAAGACCCCCAACCATCGATAGTTTTGGATTAGATGCGGCTATTCAATCTCATACACGACAATGGAGTGAGCGAACAGGTATCGAGGTTGTCATCAATATGGACCAACATTTGGGTCGATTGCCAGAATCGTTAGAGCTATCAATATTTAGAATTGTGCAGGAAGGACTTAACAATATTTGGAAGCACGCCAATGCCACGCAAGCCATTGTTTCTTTCCAATCAACATCACCTAGAATGTTACTTATTTCTATAGAAGATAATGGAACTGGGCTAGAAAAATCTTTTGATTTAGCTGAACTGGGTGAAAATCATCATTTTGGACTGTTAGGCATTAGTGAGCGAGTGGCTTTGATGAACGGCCGTTTAAATATTCAAAACAAATCCCAAGGAGGCTTATTAATTCAGGCTGAGGTCCCACATCCCCGAATTGAGCCAACTTACTAAGCGAATCATCTCATGACTCAATTTTTATCGTATCGATATTTTTGTATGGTCTGCTCTCTTCTCTATAGACATTAATTGATTAATAAAATCATCCTTATGGAAAATGAATTCAAAGTACGGTGCAAAATCGGCTTGTGTCTTAAATTCCCAAATTATTTGTTGGACAGCATTCTTTTTAGCAACTATTCGGTCTGATAACACTTCTAAATAATCCCCATCATCTCTAATCATATTCCCGATCATTTTGAATGATGTGATGAGTGGCTCACTTAGTTCATTCGTTGAAAATGGTAACTGGCCAGTGGTTTTTGTAACCCTGAAATAGGATGCAAGTTTATCTTTGTTCTCCATGGCTTATTCCGTTAGTTGTGTAAGAGATACATCAAAATATTATCACAAATTGTTGTCCATCAACATTTCCTTCCATAGAATTACGAGATATTGTCCCTACCCTAGTTTGAGATGAGGAACATCAATGAAAATTAAATTATCAGAAAAAGATAAATCGATGTTAGATGGTGGGTTTGGGGGTGCTGTTAAAATGGCTATGCGAATTTTATTAGCTATGGCAAAAGCATATGGAGCCAATGAATTTTTAGACATTTCATCAGCTCACATTGATGGATGTTTGTATCATGGTGACTCAGGCTTAGAGTTTGCAGACCGATTGGTTCAAGGCGGCGGTCAGGTTGTCGTGCCAACTACCCTCAACGTTGGCTCTGTTGATTTACTGCATCCTGAAGCTTTCCAGGGAACGGCCGTTCAAGCAGAACGTGGTGCAAAAACGATGAAGCTTTATGAAGAGATGGGGTGCAAACCCATCTTTACTTGCACACCCTATCAAGCAATGCATCGGCCTGAATTTGGTTCACAAATAATGTGGGCTGAAAGTAACGCGATTGTTTTTGCCAACTCAGTCTTAGGGGCTAGAACCAATCGATATGGGGATTTTATTGACATTTGTGGTGCAATTACGGGACGTGCACCGGCATTTGGGCTTCATTTAACTGAAAACCGACGTGCAACGCGCGTTTTCTCAGTAGAATATTTACCACAGCATCTCTTTGAAAAAGACGTTTTCTATCCTGTCCTTGGTTACTATCTTGGTCTTCATAATCAACAGCATATTCCCGCAGTCATTGGATTACCCCCAAATATTACAGAAGACCAGCTCAAGATATTAGGAGCAGCATCTGCCTCATCAGGTGCGCTGGCCCTGTTTCACATTGTAGGCAAAACGCCAGAAGCGCCGACTCTCAAAGATGCCTGCCAAGGAGAGATTCCACAGGAAGTCATTCAGGTTACGATGCAAGATATTCGTGAAAGTGTGTCGCATCTTTCCACAGTACCAGATGGCCCCATTAATGTCGTGGCCTTGGGAAGTCCACATTTTTCAATGGATGAATTTGCCAGTCTTATGCCCCTACTAGAACAATACCCTATCCATCCATCTGTTCAATTTATGGTATGTACAAACAGACTTGCATTAACTGGGCTCAAGCGAAAAGGATGGTTAGATTCACTACGCGAAATGAATGTGCAGATTGTGGTTGACACTTGTGTTGTTGTGGCTCCGCTTATCAAAGCGAATCACGGCACATTAATGACCAATTCAGGTAAATTTGCCCACTACACGCCTGGGAACACAGGGTTTAATGTGATATTCGGAAGTCTAGAAGAATGTGTTCGATCCGCCTCTCAAGGCAACGTATGGAGAGACAAAAGCTTATGGCAGCAATAACAATTCAAGGTCGTTCCCTTGTTGAAGGAACGGCCGTTGCCCCAATACACCTACTCAAAGCCCCTCTCAGCCTTTGGGGAGGCCTGAATCCAGAATCTGGTGAAATTATCGATCAGCGGCATCCCAATGTAGGTGAAATCGTGACCGGAAAAGTGATGACATTAACGGCAGGTCGAGGTTCTAGTAGTGCGAGCAGTATTCTTCTAGAAGCTGTCAGGCAGAAAAGAGGACCTGCTGCCATTATTTTGGCTGAAATGGACGGGATTTTGACATTAGGTGCTGCCGACGCTAAAGAAATGTATGATGATGCCCCTGCCGTTGTTGTTATTGACAAGGAATCGTTTCAGAAACTATCAGATGGTATGAAGGTGTCAATTGAGGAAGATGGCAAAATAACGATTATTGGATAGTCGTACTTCTTTTACAAATGGGATGTGTCATTGAAGCGGTGCAGCATCCCCCCTGCTTCATAAAGTCGTATTTCAGTAACGGCCGTATTCATCATGCGGAATCGCCAAAACGCTTCTGGCGGTAGTTTGAGGAAATGGCAAAGCAGCATTTGCATTGAACCACCATGCCCAACCACAGCCACAACCTCATCCTTTTGATACGGTTTAAACTGCCCCCCAAAATCGGCAATTCGATCAAGGAAATCTAGCACAGGCTCACCTTCAGTTGGTGGGGTCAAGATGTCATCTTCCCACGCTTTAAGGTCATCAGGAAACTGTTCCTGAATTTGAGCGTAGTTCAAACCTTCCCACTTTCCAAAGCCAATCTCTTGAATACGGCCGTCTTTTTCAATTGAAAGTTGAGGGTGATGATTTGATACGGCCGTTGCAGTTTGATATGCACGAGACAAATCACTGCTCACAATACGAGTCAAAGGGAGATCAGCCAGCTTCTGCCCTACAGCATCTGCTTGTTCAAGCCCTTTTTCATTCAATGGAATATCAGAAGAGCCTTGAAATCGATGCTCAATATTCCAAGATGTCTCCCCGTGCCGTACCAAAATCAATCGCGTCATAGCTTTATGTAAGAAGCAGAGAGTAAGAGTAGAGAGTTAATAATTTATATCTCTTCTCCATACCCTCTACTCTTTACTCAAATTAGTTTCTGTGTATTAAGGTCGAAAGTATACTCGGCTCAACCTCAGGTGAAAAGCCACCTTCGATTCCTTTCACAATTACTGAAATAGCATCATGGCTGTGCAGCGATTCTTGGTGAGAGGCAATCACTTTAAAATCACGAATCCGAGGGTCATCCTCGAGGTTTTCATAGACTAAGCGAACCGCATCTTCAACAAATTTTAGATAGGCTGCATTTAATTCAGCAAAGGCTTGTTCATCTTCACGCTTTACCATCACTTGTGTTTCAGTATTTAAAGCGTCGAGCAACAAGTCACGAAAGTCTTCAATCCAAAGGGCGTCTTGTGTTTCAACACTAACACGAGCAACAGACCGCTGACTGTGGGGAACAGCAGCAACTTGCCGTACCTCAATGGCGTGCTGTGAAAGCTCATAGCTACATGGGCAGGTAGACGAGTAAACAAAGTCGATATGGATCAATTTCTTGACTTTGCCTTCACGATCCATACGAGCTTCAAAGGCCACGTCATAATATTGAAAACCAGATAATCCAGAACGCAATGATTCATTTTCGATAGGATAGCTGAAGCGTAGCGTTAAACGGCCGTCTAGGCTCTCGAGGTTCTTTTTATAGTTCGTCAAAATCTCTTCAAGCGTATCTAATGTAAACACGCGATCACGATATTCGTAGAATGTGCGCATAATGCGAGACATATTGATCCCTTTTTTGTGCGCCTCTAACGAAACTGTTCCCGTAACGGATGTCTCAAGCATCATTGGGGTGCCAGATTTTGTCATATATTGCAACGGAATTCGGAAATTATGGATTCCTACTTGATGAATTGCTACCTTACTCCCTTGAATCAATGACATAGGTCCATTTTGTAAGTCAGGTAAAGAGTCTTTGTATTCAGGAGTCACGACAAAATTAGGATCATACACACGCGGCATGCCACGTTCTTGTACAGGCGGCTCAAGTGTTACGACCCCATTATGATGGCCGTTTACGCCGTTTCCGTTTGTGTAATGTCCGTTTACACCATTTCCATTTGCATGATGTCCATTTGCACCATTTCCATTTAGATAACCGTTTTTGCTTGTCATGGGTCTACTCCATTTTAACGGGTCAGCTCATTATCTGATTACTTGCTATCTCCCTATTTAGCTTTTTCATCAGATGGGGAAGTTAAGAAGGCTGACGTCTCGTCAAGTAAGTGCATTTCGCACGAATTAATAAATTAGTTACATTTGTTGTTTGAAGTTGTTTCCAACAGAGCAGCAATCAATCCAACTGCTAATGCCTGTTGCTCCTCATGGGGAAAATTGTGAACATTGTCATTAATTAAGACGTTATTACGAATTGGTTCCTTACTACTAACCAGGTCTTTATCGCCGAAGCTCTTTTTCTCTAAAAACGTCATAATCAATCTAAATCTCTGTGTCTTGAGTCATGGTGAGCAGTGCGCTTAGTCACTAACCATTACTTCATTTCGTTTATTAAAATTAACTTTATGCTTTCAATATACAGTATTATTTATCTATTGTCCACATTTTGTCAATATATTATCCTAAGAAATTCATGATAATATATGTACAAATCCATTACAAACTATAGCAATAAGTTAACAACTATTGATAAACTTCACATATGAATTCAATTATTCAACTTCATCAACTTAATAAATCATTCCAAGAAGGGCAAAATAATCGCACCGTTTTAGATAACGTGACAGGTGATTTTAACGAGGGTGAATTTGCCGTCTTGTTAGGAAAAAGCGGGAGTGGCAAGAGCACGCTCTTAAACCTCATTAGTGGCATCGAAGAACCAGATTCAGGAAGTGTCACCATAGAAGGTGTCAATATTACCCAGCTTAGCGAAAGGCAAAGAACACTATTCCGTCGAGATACAGTTGGGTTTGTATTTCAATTCTTCAATCTCATTCCAACATTAACGGTATTAGAAAATATCACACTACCGCAAGAACTGGCTGGGTTAAACGGCCGTTCCGTTAAACAATCAGCGATTGACTTACTTGAACAAGTTGGACTTGCAGACAGACAAGACACATTCCCTGACAAGCTTTCAGGGGGTGAACAACAACGGGTCGCCATTGCAAGAGCTTTAGCGCACAATCCCAAAGTTGTTCTGGCAGATGAGCCAACTGGGAATTTAGACGAAGAAACAGGTGACCGCATCCTCAAAATGTTGCTCAACCTCACCCGTGACTCTGGCAAAACGCTCATCATGGCAACACACAGTCCTGAAGTCGTTCCTTATGCTGACCGCGTTTTCTATGTCCAAGAGGGTCATTTAATCGAACAAGTGGCAGATAAATCAAACTCACTCGTTGAAGAAGAGCCACTTGAGACGATAGAGTCTCCTCTCCCCAACTTTTAGTAAATCCCATGAATACACCAACGACTCACAACCTTCCCCTTTATCGCACAGCATGGCGTCGTCTTCAAAGACGGCCGTTTCAATACATCCTATTCATATTAGGGATAGCGCTAGGTGTCGGTATGATGGTCTCCATTGACCTCGCTGGGAATTCGGCGAGCCGAGCCTTCGAACTTTCAACTGATGCCGTTACTGGTCGAGCAACCCATCGGCTCGTTGCTGACACAACAGGTATTGACGAATCTCTATACACTGAATTAATTGTCAATTTAGGATACGACAGGGCAGCCCCCATTGTTGAAGGGTATGTGCTATCAGACGATTTAGGAAATCAACCAATGCGTCTAGTGGGAATCGATATCTTTGCGGAAGCGCCCTTTAGAAGCTATTTTGACAATGACAATGCTGCAGATTTTGACATAGCGCCCATTTTAACAACGCCCAACAGCATCTTTCTATCCGCCCCACTTGCTGAGCAATTCGATGTGGCACTTGGCGAAGAAATCAATGTTTCGTTTGCGGGTGATGACGCTAAGATGGTTCTAGTTGGCGTTATTGAACCAGCCGATGAAGTGAATAGCCGGGCGCTCTCTTCCATCATTTTCACCGACATCTCCTCTGCTCAAACCATGCTCCGCATGGAAGGCAAACTTAGCCACATCGATCTCATTGCTGACACGCAAAATGAATTAGCACCCATCGAATCGATTCTCCCTACAGGGGTACGGATCGAAGCAGCCTCAGCTAGCAGCAATACAGTGCAACAAATGACTGCGGCGTTTGAGCTCAATTTACAAGCGCTAAGCCTTTTGGCTCTCGTTGTAGGGATGTTCTTAATTTACAACACAGTTAGCTTTTCCGTGGTGCAAAGACGGCCGTTATTTGGCATTCTTCGCTGTCTAGGCGTGACAGGTGGCCAACTCTTTCGTCTTATTCTTGCCGAAGCCGCTATTTTAGGGCTAATCGGCTCTACTTTGGGGCTTGTCATCGGCGTAATTTTAGGACGCGGCATGGTGCGACTCGTAACACAAACCATCAATGACCTCTACTTTGTCGTCAATGTTCAAGATGTGGCCATTGCACCGGGCTCGCTCATTCGTGGGTTGATTATCGGCATTGTGGCATCGTTAATTGCTTCAGCCATACCGGCTTGGGAAGCGATGCGCACCACACCGCAAAGCACCTTACGTCGCTCAACCCTAGAAACACAAACGAGGCGCTTACTTCCTTGGTTAGTAGGTGCGTGGGCTGTTATTGGCACAATTGGAGCACTCTTACTTTGGATTAACGGCGTGTCGCTCTTCGTCGCCTTTGCTGGATTATTCGGCATTTTATTAGCCTTTGCCCTTTTAACCCCACCCGTCACAACCGTTCTCATGCAGGCACTGACACCTTTAGGGTACAAGCTTTTTGGCATTGTTGGCCGCATGGCACCACGAGACATTGACCGCTCTTTAAGCCGGACCTCAGTGGCAATTGCCGCTTTAATGACGGCCGTTTCTGTGATTGTGGGTGTCTCAATTATGATTGGCTCATTCCGCCAAACCGTCTCTGAGTGGCTCAATCAAACGCTACAGGCAGATGTGTTTGTTTCCCCACCAAGCCTAACCGCAAGCACCATTAACGGCACACTGCAAGACGATGTACTTAGCACCATTTCTGAGCTTGAAGGCGTTGGTCGAATCGTCACGGCTCGACATATTCAGGTTCAATTGCCTTCAACGGACCGGTCTGTGTCGCTTGTCGCTTCAAATGGAGATGTATCGGGTGGTGAACGGCCGTATCTTTGGCTAGAAAGTGACTATGATGCCGCTTGGGAGCGATTCGAAAACGGTGAAGGGGTCTTTATAACTGAACCCTTGCTTCGAAAAGAAAACATGACGCTCCCTCCGGACCCTATCACATTTATGACCCCAGACGGGCTCCAAACCTTTGAAGTGCTAGGTGTCTCGTTTGATTATGCCAATGAGCAAGGGTCTATTGTCATTTGGGATGATACATTCCGATCCATTTGGGATGATAATGAAATATCGACGCTCGCTGTTTTTGCAACACCAGGCACCAATATTGACGGGTTAGCAGACTCGATTCAATCACAGTTCCAAGGGCGAAGTGACGTTATTATTCAGTCCAATCAAAGCATTCGAGACAACGCACTCGAAATCTTTGACCGAACCTTTGCGATTACTGGAGCGCTTCAGCTTCTAGCCGTTGTCGTTGCTTTCATTGGTGTCCTCAGTGCGCTAATGAGCCTTCAATTGGAGCGAACACGAGAGCTGGGTGTGCTACGGGCTACGGGTATGACAATTCGTCAACTATGGCAGCTCACCCTCCTTGAAACGGGGCTAATGGGCAGTGTTGCTGGCCTTCTTGCCCTACCCACCGGATTTATTCTGGCATGGGTACTTATTTTTGTCATCAATGTGCGTTCATTTGGTTGGACGCTACAAATGCATCTCACCACGGCCGATTTTGTCCAAGCATTTATTGTTTCGATTGCAGCAGCCTTGCTGGCAGGTATCTATCCGGCTTCGCGCTTAGGCAAGCTCGTGATTGCATCGGCCATTCGATCAGAATAACGATTATGAACACAATTCTAAAATTCACCCTTCCACTCATTTTCATTACGGCAGCGATTGCAGGTTGGCAATTCTTCTCTGCTGAAGATGAAGTTAGTGCTGAAGGTTCATTGATTTCTATCCTCTCAGAGGTCCCTGATGAGGCTTATGCTCGCGCAACCATTCCAAATGATATTGAGTTTCCTAGAGATTTGGGGCCACACGAAGATTATCAGGTTGAATGGTGGTATTACACTGGCATTTTGGAAGCAGAAAATGGCAATATCTTTGGCTATCAACTGACTTTCTTCCGTTCCTCGCTGACCCCTCCAGACGAAACGGCTGTTTTTGACAACCAGTGGCGCACTAATCAAGCGTATCAAGTCCATTTCACCATCACAGACGTGGCAAACAACCAGTTCTATCCTCATGAAAAAGTAAGCCGAGGAACCGTTGGCTTAGCTGGCGCACAGGCAGAGCCATATCGCGTTTGGGTTGAAAATTGGTTTGCAGAAGAAACTCCTAATGGCACAGTTCGTCTCTATGCGGAAAGCGAGGACGTGATGCTTGATATTGAGCTAACAGAAACAATGCCGCCCGTTTTGCACGGTGATCGCGGGCTGAGCGTCAAAGGGGATGGGTTTGGCAATGCCTCCTACTATTACTCGCTCATCCATCAACAATCGAAAGGAACTGTTCGTGTGGGAGAAGAGAGATATGAAGTAAACGGTTTAAGCTGGAAAGATCATGAATACAGTACCAGTGCTTTATCTCCTTCTTCAACAGGTTGGGATTGGTTTTCAATTCACCTTGACGATGGTTCGGCGTTAATGTTCTTTGAGATACGTGATAAGGATGGTGGCATCAATCCCTATTCAAGCGGCAGTTTAATTGCACAAGATGGCTCTGTTATCCGGCTAGCACCAGAAGACTGGTCTGTCCAAGTTACAGATGAATGGCAAAGTGATTTGACGAGCAGTGTTTATCCAGTGGGATGGGAAATTGAACTCCCTGATTATGATATCGACATTTCAGGACAAGCATTTATTAATAATCAAGAGCTCAATGTATCTACTACCTATTGGGAAGGTGCCGTGTCTTGGCAAGGCAGCAAAAATGGTGCACCAATAAACGGCCGTGGCTATGTGGAAATGACAGGACGCTAGTCAGAGCTTATTCATCAACCATGTAACCGCTGCGTTCTAACAGCTTAGAAGCATCTAAGGCGGTCCATGTCTCTGGGTCGTCATCTGGATGATTATCTAAATAAGATTGCACGATTCCAAAACCAATGGTGTAACCGGTCCAAGGTAGAATTGATTGATCTCGAGTTCCAAACATATACTCTTGTTGTTTAACAATCGATCTGTTATTTAAATCCTCTTGCATACTATCCCATTGACGAGCTTCAACAAATCGATCAATAGATTTAGTCCAAGGGGCCCGTTTATCAGGATAAAGTTGATGGGCAAATGAATCAGCTCTCCCTTCAAACATCAAATAATCAGTTAATGTAAAGTTTAATTGATCATATTTGCCCATATCGAGCCAAGCAACATGATGATATTCATGAGCAACCCCATAAGGTAGCCACTCCTGCCATTGCCCTTTTGGGGTGATTTGAATCCAAATCTTTCCAGCATCCAGTGCAAACCCATCAATTCCATTTGTCAAAGTTCTGTAATCATCAGGGTCTTGGGCAAAAATACATAAGGTCACATCCGGTCCCGGAAGGGCTTGAGAACTCGCATTCAAAGCATCCATGACTATCGATTCCACTTCAGAATCTTGAAGTGATTGAATTGATTCCCCTAATCCACTCATATCTGAAATCGGACGAGATACATACCCTTCAGCGATGGGCAAGAACTCTTTTACCCCATCCGTGCAATCTTCCCAATAAGGCTCTAAGACATATTGCTGATATAACGCCTTACGATTTGCTTCCGGATCGGACTGAACGGCCGTTACAAAATCAGCCATCCCATCATAGGCAGAAATAATCGTGAATTCTTGCTCAGTTTCTACTTGCGTGCATGATGAAGTAATAAGAATTACTATCACCAAAATGAACGTCCACCGAAATTTTTTCATATTGGCACTCCATTCGAAATGCATTATAGAATTTGATGCCCCTTTAAATCTTCAAACGCAGTTAAAGCATGACTAATCATATTAAAACGAAAATCGTTCCAGTTCGGGTCACCGCCATCACACATGTATTCAACAGCAACGGGAACCATCAACGCAATGCAAAGCCGATAATCATCAAACAACTGTTCCCACTCATAGTCTGAAACACCCCGTTCAATCAAAGTGACATGATAATGTTTCAAAATATCAATTTCTAATGATTTTCGGATTGTTCTGTCCCAATAAAGGCCTAAATAGTAGGCTAAATCATACGCTCCTAGCCAGGTCGTAATACTAAAATCAAAAGGCTGTTGATCGATGAGATATAACGGCCGTATTCCTTCTTTCGGTACTAGAATGTTTCCTTCATTAGGATCCCCATGAATTAAAGTGAAATTGGAAGGATTTACTGCTTGGTTTGCTAAACGAGCAGGCAATTTATCAAAGATTTCATGGATCAAATCTGGCCAGTGTAGTTTTAACCGATCTTTAAAGATGGTTAACGTATGCTCAATTCCCTCTCGACCATAATCAACAAACTGCTGTAGATGTTGTGCATCGTGAAAAGTGGCGTCAATCGATTTGAGTCGGTCAACGCCCCACCAGCAAGCGTGCAATTTTGCCAATGCTTCAGCATAAACTTTCCCATGCTCCAAATCAGGTACGAGATCATAAGCAGGCACATGCGTTTCTGAAACGTCTTCTAACAAGACATGATAACGATTTTGCTCAGCATCATATGCTCCATCAAAGCATCGAACCAAAGGTGCATCCGATAAATCAATGTAATCTCGTTGGTAGTAGGTCACTTCTGAAGGCAGAAAATATTCACCATCTCCTAAATCTGTATTGACCATTTTTAAAAAGAGTCGTTTTGGACATACGCCCATTGAATTTGGACTATATTTAAGTGTCAAGCTTGCATTTTGAGACCAGTGACCACCTCCTAAATCTGCTTCAACAGACTCAACTCGACCTTCTGTCATTGCATTGCTTTTTCGAAGTACGGCCGTTAACCATTCAGTCGTCACCTCTTCTATTGATTGAATAACGTCTTGATTGAAGCCCATTCACACCTTCATCTTTATTCAGCACACCCTGGCTGTTCTAAGAGCCACTTCTCAGCAGCTTGACTCACTTGATCTCTGGCAACTACGACATCTGGCTGTATTTCTTCGCCGTATGCGGTCATTGTTCTATCAGCCATCACTGCAACAGTCAACACAAGCATGGAGCCATCCGAAAGCTCAAAAAGCTCATTAGCAGTCGAGACCCCATAGCTCGGTTCTCCAAACAGTTGCGTATTCGGACGACCAATGAACGAGATGGCAACAGCTTCCCCTGAACTGGCTGTATTTGGACCAATTAGCACAGCAACGGGTTTATCGGTTTCATCAATTACGGCCGTTTCATCCAATCGCACCATCACCTCATCATT
>JANQSK010000590.1 GCA_028284105.1 Anaerolineae bacterium | reverse complement strand
AGCTGGGTTGGCTACGCTAACGAACGCATCATGAATCAAATGCAGCCGTTACTTGAACGTGCCTTGCGCAAGCGAAATTTACTTTAACGATGCTTTATTTCATTCGCCATACACAGGTCAATGTTGATCCTGATGTTTCCTCTACAAAATGGCAGGTCTCAGAAAACGGCCGTATTCAAACTCAAAAGCTTTCAACTTTTATAGAAAAACCTCCCACTCGCATCCTCACAAGCCACGAACCAAAGGCAGTAAAAACTGGAGAACTCTTAGCCGATATTTGGAACATCCCAGCACAAGTTTTCCCAAACTTACATGAACAAGATCGCGGAGATAACTTTTTCGTCAATAATCATGATGAATGGCTAAACATGGTGGCTGACTATTTACGATTTCCAAATGAGCACCGTTTGGGGCTAGAAACGGCCGTTCAAGCTGCTGAGCGAATGGAAACGGCCGTTCGGGCTGCTCAAGCACAATTTCCAAACAATATTTTAGCCTTAGTGTCACACGGCCGTATTCTCACCGCGTTTCTTGCCAAGAACAATCCTAACATGAACCCTGTATCGTATTGGCAAGCACTCACCCTCCCTGCCGCGATTCAACTTTCTAGCAAGAATTTCAAAATCATAGAAACAATCAACCTAAAATAAAAAGCCGTTGCTGGAATTATCAACAACGACTTTTATTTATATTTTCATCAATCAGTCATTAAGCAACTCATGGAATGATAATTGCTAATTCCCTAAATTCCTTTAATTCCTGAAAATCAACTTTTGATAAACACGATTTACTCAAGCGGTTTCAAGTCATCTAAGATCCAAGGCATCAACTCAGCCACAGTAGGATGGGTAAGCACCGCTTTGCGGAACAGTTTGTAGGAGGAGTGGGTAAGCATGAATGGGGTGAACATATTCACAATCTCATCACCACCTACCCCTAAAATGGTTGCACCCAGAATCTCTTCTGTGTCGGCATCAACAATGAGTTTGACCAGACCCGCCGTTTCATCTTTTTCTTTAGCGCGCGAGATGTATTTCATGGGACGTGTAGCCATCAACACGTTTTTACCGCTTTGACGTGCTTCTTTTTCACTCATGCCAACTCGCCCCAGAGGTGGGTCAATAAACATGGCATACGTGACCAAACGATCATCAATGTTGCGGTCACCTGTGCCTGTATAGTGATCCCAGAATGTCTCCCCATCATTAACTGAAGTATGTGTAAAAGCGCCACGGCCGTTTACATCACCAACCGCATAAATATGAGGCACATTAGTCTGTGTAAAGCCATTAACGGGAATGTAGCCCCGTTCATCAACCTCAACACCGGCCGCTTCAAGATTTAATTTGTCACTGTTTGGTACCCGACCGATGGCTAACAACAAATGGGAGCCATTTACCGTCTTTTCTTCACCGTCACTCGAATACGTGACAGTAATATCTTGAGGTGCATCTTGGGCCAACTTTTGAACCATCGCCCCGGTAATAACATTGATACCTTCTGATTCCAGCACTTCATGTGCTGCTGTCGCGATATCTTCATCTTCGCGGAACATCAAATGAGGTGCACCTTCAAGAATCGTAACTTCACTCCCCAGACGGCGGAAAATTTGTGAAAATTCCATCCCAATGTAGCTACCGCCCACAACAATTAAATGTTTAGGCAGCTCTGTGAGATCAAGTAATCGGGCGTTATTTAACCAATCAACATCATCAATCCCTGGAATAGGAACAACGCGAGGGCGACCTCCCACATTCAATACAATCGTTGTGCCTTCAATCGTCTCATCCCCAACACGCACCGTGTGGTCGCTTTCAAAATGACCATATTCGGCATAAAAATCAACGTTATCCATGCCGCGCAGCCAGCCTTCCATACCCTGACTGCCACCATTGCGGATATTATTTTGGCGCTCCATCACTTTGTCAAAATCGACGGTGAATTCACCGACATTGATGCCAAAGTCAGGTCCACGGCGTGCCATATGGGCGGCACGTGCGCTGGCAACCATCGTTTTGGTGGGTGTACAGCCATAATTCACACATGAACCACCAACGCGTCCACCCTCAACTATCGCTACTGATTTCCCAGCGCCAACAAGCCGTGGAACAACGGTTCCTGTCGCTTGTCCTGTTCCAATCCATATCACATCGTATTTTTTCATGAGTCTTAACTATTCCTTCTAGCGGATACTTTTCGTAATTTAATGGTGTATTTCCACCTACAGACTCATAGATGCGGCTTAACTTTGGATTCTTTCTTTTTTGATGTGATTGTCAATTTCACAACCGCAATGAACAATTGCGTTCTATGGAAAGAAATGAAGCGACGGCACAATTCATGGGAGGCACGATTGTCTTGAATCATTTGCCTGAAAACATGCATGTTCCGGCTCCTTTCCAACTCGTTAAACACAAACATCGCTGCCCAGCCATTCATTATCGAGAAGTGCAACTTTGGCTCAATCAAAACAGAATTCGCAATTCAATTCCCAGATGGCGAAATTTAGAGCTAGTCTCACATGATGGGCGTTCACCTCACGGCTATCAGCTTGAGGCACTCAAAGCATGGCATGCGGCTAATCGCTGGGGCACAGTTGTCTTACCAACTGGTTCAGGCAAAACCTATTTGGCGATGAAAGCAATTGAAGAAACGGCCGTTCATACTCTCGTTATCGTGCCCACCATCGATCTGCTTCACCAATGGTATGCGCGATTAGAAAACGTCTTCAGAACAAGGATTGGCGTCTGGTATGGGCAAGAAAAAGAGCTGCAGCCTATCACGGTCACGACCTATCCAAGCGCCTGGGCACATGCTGACACCTTGGGAAATCAGTTTAAGTTAATCATTTTTGATGAAATTCACCATTTGCCAGCGCCCAACTGGCACGAAATTGCCTTAATGTGCGCAGCCCCTTGGCGCTTGGGTTTGACGGCCACCTACCCAGACGAATCAGATGTTGATCGACAGGCTTTGCTCAATGAGTGCGTCGGACCAGTTGTATATCGTAAGCGAATTAATGAATTAACTGGCAAGCAGCTGGCTGAGTATCGCACAGAGCGTATCCGGGTTGATTTAACGGCCGTTGAGCAATCCAACTATGATGAAGCATATGCCGTCTACACAGGCTACATGAAGTCAGCCAAACTACGAGAACGATATGGGGCTTATTGGTGGAATGAAATGACGCGTCGGAGTTCCTATGACCAACCCGCCCGTACGGCCAAAGTCGCTGAACTCAAGCTCAAAGAAATAGTGCATCAAGCGGATGAAAAGTTAAGCGCTGTGGGTCAACTTCTTAAAGAACATACAGACCTGCCGACGCTCATCTTTACCGCGCACAATCGGTTTGCCTATGCAATTGCCCGTCACTATTTAATTCCCGTCATCACGCATCAAACAAAAGCTGCCGAACGAAAAGCAATTTTAGAGGGCTTCATGGATGGCACTTACAGAGCAATCGTGACAAGCAAGGTGCTTAATGAAGGCATCGATGTACCTGAGGCAAAAGTCGCTGTTGTCCTCGGAGGGAGCAGCACGGCCAGAGAGTACGTGCAAAGATTGGGTCGCATTCTGCGTAAAAAAGGAAATACGGAAGCGGTTCTTTATGAAATCATTGCCCGAGGCACTGTTGATGAGGGTATTGCGCAACGACGTCGAAGTAAGGTTAAATATCAATTAAACAATAAATAACAATTTGGTTGCAAAAAGGTATTGGTATATGAACAGCCGTGAACTTAAATTAATTTTAGTTGATCCGCAGTACGGCATGACCTCTTCATGGGAAAAACATTTTGCTGAATTTGAACATGTTGAAATCGTAAACAACTATTTTGAATCATTACCAGAATTTGATTGTATGGTTAGTGCCGCAAATAGTTTTGGCTTGATGGATGGCGGCGTTGATCTAGCAATCACCCGATTTTTTGGAAAGCAGCTTGAAGATCGCGTTCAAAAACACATTATTGAGAATTATTTAGGCGAACAACCCGTCGGAACGTCATTTATCATTGAAACGAATCATCCAAGACATCCCTATTTGGCCCATACCCCAACCATGCGAACTCCGATAACAATTGCACTAACAGATTATGCCTATATTGCTATGTGGGCTTTATTGGTTGAGGTCAATCGCTTCAATCAAACAGCCAAAAATCCGATCAAATCAATCGCCTGTCCAGGATTAGGAACAGCAACGGGTCAAATGCCTTTTCCCGAAGCAGCACGGCAAATGGCATTAGCTTATAAACATTTTTTGAACCCTCCTAAATTTATTAGCTGGTGCTTTGCAGACGGTATTCAACAATCACTGCGGCGAGGCGGAGATTTGGGTATTCTCTATAAGGGACTTTGATTTGAGCAAACCATTTCCACAATCAAAAGAAGCGTGGCAAACGGCCGTTTTTCAAGGGTTAGGGCTTTCAACTGAAAACGGCCGTTCTTTGTATGCTGCTCAAAAATTCCCCTATGACGACCTCAAATCATGGTTCAACAGTGCATTTAGTGAAGGGTATCACCCTGATTTCGTACCTGCTTTAACGCGTAATGTAATTGGTTTTGCTGATTGGGTTTATGGCAATGGCGGGGAGCCCAACTGGTCAAAATCCGACGAGCAGGTCATCAACTATCGCAATAATTTGCCTCAGAAACGGATGGGGGCTGGTGCTTTATTTTTGGATGAACACGACCGTATTCTTCTCGTTGAGCCTAGCTATAAGCCAGTCTGGGAAATACCAGGTGGTGTGGTTGAAAAAGATGAATCCCCTCGGCAATGCTGCCAACGAGAAGTGCTAGAAGAGTTGGGGCTAGAAGCTGACATTGGCAACCTTCTTTTGATTGACTACAACGCACCAACGGATGTCAAAAGTGAATCACTCATGTTTATTTTTGACGGAGGCACATTGACCCAGGCGATAATTGAACAGATCAAGATTGATCCCGATGAGCTGCACTCTTTCAACTTCTTCTCTGAAAACAGCCTCCCCGACAATATGACGCAATCACTCAAAACGCGTGTGCTACGAGCATTTCAAAATAAACAGCATGGTGGTGATTGTTATTTTGACAATCTTTATTGAATTCACACTTCTCTAAAAATAGCTAGTCAGCGGGTCAGTTTTTCAGCACGTCAGCTTGGGGCTTTGCCAAATGCCTTCCTCTACACTCTATCTCTAGCCTTATTCTCACATTTATTAGGGCCTGTTTTGCGGCATGTGTTCTACCCTGAAATACAAGCTGCATATAAACCATTTAACGTCAATCTGCCTCAAGGTATGGTTTATTAAAGCGAGCCAATAACCAAAAAGGAAGTGTGCCAATGGTTCAAAAAGCAACGTACTGTCGAGTTTGTGAAGCGTTATGTGGTTTAAACGCAGAAATCAATGAATCGGGACAAGTGATTAAACTGTCACCCGATAAATCACATCCCGTCAGTCGAGGTCATGTTTGTGCTAAAGGCACCCAATTCGCTAAATTTGCAGCCCATCCAAACCGTTTGCTTGAACCACAAATCCGTGATGAAAACGGCCGTTTATCCCCAGCCACCTGGCAAGATGCCATCGCACACATCGCTGAAAAAATCAATCCTATTATTAAAAAGCATGGCCCTCATGCAGTCGGCATTTATCACGGCAATCCCATGTTGTTCAACAGCTTAGGGTTGCTCTCTGTGTTGCGATTTAATCGTGTCTTGGGAACCCGCAATGTATTTTCATCCTTTAGTGTCGACAACAACAATAAATTCAAAGCGTCTCAACTGATGTATGGAGGCGATTTCATTCAATCTATTCCAGATTTAGAACACGCTGATTTCGGGCTATTTCTAGGGTTCAATCCGGCAATTAGTCAAGGTAGTTTTGTCCATCTTGAAGGGGGTTCAAGCGCTTTTGATCGCTTTCAAACAAGGGGTGGCAAAGCGCTTTGGGTTGACCCTTGGCGTTCTGAAAGCGCTCAACGTTGGGGTGACCATCTAAAAATCAATCCGAACAGTGACATCTACTTTCTTCTGGCTCTTCTCAATGAATTTGCAGACGAAACAAGTCCGCATCCAAACATTTCTGGTTTAGATAAGCTATTTGAATTGGCCAAACAGTATCCGGCAGAAAAAACGGCCGTTTATACGCAAATCCCCGCTGAAACAGTGAAGCAAGTCGCCATGCAAATCCGTGAATCAAATACCGCAACTTTTCATCTTTCTGTGGGTGTTAATCGTGGCCCATTTGGCACTTTAGCTCACATCGTTTTACAAGCCATAGCCTATGTCAGTAGCAACTTTGATCAAAAAGGGGGTCTCATCTTCAATCCAATGGGGAATCTCATGTCGTGGTTGATGAAGGCATCAAAGTTTGGCACGCATCCGAAGCCAAGCCGAATCGGTGGTTTAACCGGAATTTTTGACGAAATGCCAGCCGGGATTCTGGCAGACGAAATTCTCACACCTGGAGATGAGCAAATACGCGCCTTGATTGTGATTGGCGGAAATCCTTTAACGGCCGTTCCTGAAGAAGCCAAACTCAGTAAAGCGTTTAAGAATTTAGAATTCATGGTCAGCATCGACCTTTTTGAGAACCAAACTGGACAATTCTCAGATGTGCTGTTGCCCACCACAAGCTGGCTTGAGCGCACCGATATCGCGTCAACGGCGATGGCGCTTCAAAAATCACCCTTCCTTCAATACTCCGCCCCTATGCAAAAACCGGCTGGAAAAACGATACCCGAATGGCGCATTCTGTCACAAATAAGTGTGGCACTTAACCGACCCATGTTTTTAACAAAATG
>JANQSK010000583.1 GCA_028284105.1 Anaerolineae bacterium | reverse complement strand
GCGGTTGGATTAAGGGAAACGGCCGTTGGCATTAAAGTAGGAATGGCTTGCTCAGGTACTGAACAGCTACTCACAAAAAGGAATATCGATAGGTAAAGTATGAATAAATTTTTCCGAAAATAAATTCTCTGCATGTTCAGAATTATACAGCGTTTAAAGACCATGAAACACCTGACAATTTTTAAAAATCAAGTACTGCTTACCTGAGTCATAACTCGAATAGGCTAATGCATTCAAACCCTAAATTTTGTATGCTTTACGCAGTCTTGGTAAGGGGTCAATTTGAGAAACCCTCCCCCAAAACTGGCACGAGAGAAACGCGACTGGAACACCCTGCTGGGATTAGGGCGGCGCACCTCTTCTCAAATTGCCGCGCTGCCCGTAAAAGAAAAGAGCTTCCTGAATGTTCAGGAAGCTCTTTTTTTGTTGAAAACACTTCTTGATGCTCCCAAAATGGACCAAAATTTAACATTGTGTCGAAAAAGCGGCGTAAGTAACGTTGTAAGAAATGTATGTGAAACTAGTGACGTTAAGGTTAAGGAGAGCAAAAGTCTCAGGACTCGTTAGGCAATTAGGGAAAATTCAAAGCACAGCCAGCATCGCATCAAAAGAAGATTGCCATTATCTAAAAAAGTTGGTCACAGTCGCTCCTAAATTGCCACAAGATTTTTTGCTTAAAACAACATCAAACTCACAAAGTAGCCTAGCTAGAGGAGAGAGTTGCATGGAGCAACTAAGCCGCAATCCACACTCTGTCGTTCCTATCGATCAACAAAATGATAATCCAGCATTCTTTTTTCTTAAGCGGTTGATAGACATTACAGTCGTTCTATTTTCCCTACTATTGATTGCCCCTCTACTGATTATCATAGCTATCTTAGTGAAGATTGATTCCCCTGGCTCAGCGATATTTGTTCAAAAGAGAGTTGGCGCAAGACGTGTTTTTGATGGTCAAAAATGGGTTTTCGAATCGTTTGAATTCAACATGTACAAATTCCGTTCTATGAAAGAAGGTGCGTCTTCTTCAATCCATCGTGAATTTATGAAAGCATACATCCACGGCAACGAAGAAAAGATGGCTCAAATTCGTTCGGAGCGTAAAAAAGAAAAAGCAAAGTACAAAATCTCAAATGACCCTCGAGTGACAAAGTTGGGGCAATTCTTAAGAAAATCTAGCCTAGATGAACTGCCACAATTGATCAATGTGCTTCGTGGTGAAATGAGCCTTGTTGGTCCAAGACCCGCAATTCCTTATGAAGTTGAGCTTTATAAAACATGGCATCATCAACGATTGGAAACGATGCAAGGGATTACGGGATTATGGCAAATCAAAGGCCGGAGCCAAACAACATTTGATGAAATGGTTGAAATGGACATTGAGTACATTCAAAACCGTTCAATCCGTCAAGACCTATCAATCTTGTTCGCTACAATTCCAGCATCTATTTTTGGGAAAGGTGCTCGTTAATTATTTAGCAAAAAAGAAAACTATCGATTAAACCCATGACGTAAAGCATGGGTTTCTTTTTGTAAGAAATCTTTTCTTTAAATCATATTCACTTTGGTTGTAAGGGAGCCATGTCATGATAGGGAAGATTTAAAAAGTGTATAATATTGAAGTTGACCCTATACAAGTATTAGAACAAGAAGTTCACACCTATCACACAGCCAACAAACATTTTTTGTTCTCAATCAATAATAAATTTATGAAAAAAGGGTATTGATAAGAATCAGTGTAATCTTTACCTGTTTCTATGTTCAAATACTTTTCTCTTTGATGAGAGTTGCTCAAAAAAATTTAATGGGAGATTTATTTTTATGGAGCTACGTACATACCTCGGAATTTTACTGCGGCGTAAATGGATTATTCTTTCAATTGCCATTGTTGTAACGATTGTGGCTACAATTTTAAGCTTAGCTGCAACGCCACAATATGTGGCTACCGCAACAGTACGCGTTGCAACGATTGGTGGTCAAGGCGACCTTATTGAAGGAAATCGCATTGATATTAACTATTCGCAATTAATTATGCAGACATACGCTTCTATTTTGACCAATGGTAAAGTTAGAAGCGAGATTAAAGAAGAATTGGGCTTGGAAGAGTTCCCTCAATTAGATGCAGACTTAGTGCCTAATACCGAGTTGATGCGCATTCGTGCTGAAGCTCCAAACCCTGATGTGGCAAAAGATATTGCTAATTTAGGTGTTCAAAAATTGATTGAACGAAGCCAGTCACTATATTCTGGTAGCGGTGTTTCAAGCCTTGAGCTTATTGAAGAAGAAATCACACGCGTACAAAATGAATTGGAAGAAGCCCGTGCGAACTATGACGCGCTCATTCAAAACTCACCCGATGATGCCATTAGCATCAATGCGGCAAGCGAACTCATTGCTTTAAAAGAACGCACCCAACTAAGCTTATTCCAACAGTTTGAGACTGTGCGAACTGAAAAAGCTCTTTTGAGTAATCAAATCTCTATCATCGAAGATGCTTTCCGTCCCTCACGGGCATCTTTCCCACGTCATAATTTGAACATTGCCTTGGGTATTGTGGTTGGTTTGGTCTTAGGTGTTGCTGTGGCCTTGATTGTTGAAAATCTTGACAATACGCTCCATACAGTTCATCAAATTGAAACGATTACAGAATCTCCAACCGTTGGACGTATTCCAAAATCGGACGAAAAACTCAAGATTATTCGCTTGGATAATGATTTCCAATCGGAGCTGGAAGCGTTCAGGCGCTTACGAACCAATATCCTGGCTACTGATATCCGAATGACGAATCAAGCCATTCTGGTCACAAGTGCTGAACATGGAGACGGTAAGTCAACCATTTTGGCAAATTTAGCTGTGGTGATGGCGCAATCTGGGCGTCGTGTATTGGTTGTTGATTGTGACTTACGTCGTCCATCTCAACATGATTTATTTGAAGCCTCCAATAAGCGTGGTGTGACGAATATTCTTTTGGGCGAAATGGATTACGATGATGTGGTTCAAACGACCAACTATCCTCGTCTGGATGTGATTACAAGCGGTGATTTGCCACCAAACCCAACTGAGCTATTAGGGTCACCACAAATGGCTGAATTTTTGGACGCGATTAAGAGCGAGTACGATATCGTATTGCTTGACACACCTGCTCTATTCTCTGTGATTGATGCGGCCGTTTTGGTGCCATTGGTTGAGAGCGTGGTGCTTGTTGTGGCGAAAGCGCAATCGCGCCGTGATGCGTTAGCATCTGTTCGTGAACAGTTGAAAAACGTTCAGGCTAAAGCGGTGAATGTGGTCATTAACCGCACTGAAAAATCGAACGTTTTAGCTTACTAGCTGAAGGTATCTCATGATTGTTGATTTCATGATGATTGGGGCTCAAAAGAGCGGGACCACGAATTTGGCTGCTCAGTTGGCGACGCATCCGAAGGTTTGTTTTTGTAGCACAAAAGAGCCTGGGTTCTTTAATGAGACCGTCAACTGGCGTCAGGGCATTGATGCATATCATCGTTTATATGATCCACAGGAAGGTCAAATGTGTGGCGAAGCATCGACGATGTATTCATTTTTGCCAGAGTATCCTGGCACGCATGAGCGGTTGTTTGAATACAATCCTGATCTGAAGCTGATCTATATCATGAGACAACCTGTGAGCCGTATTATTTCACATTATGCGCATAATTTTGTGCGCAATATTGTGAAAGAAACCCCAGAGGAAGCGGTTTTTGATGATCCAGCTTACATTAACCGCAGCCGATATGGTGTACAAATACGGCCGTATCTCGAACTATTTGGGCATGAAAATGTCTTACTTTTAGTATTTGAAGAATACATCGCCAATCCTGATCAAACATTGCATCAGGTTTCGCAATTTTTAAATCTGGAACCGAATCGTTTTGTAGACAACGACAAAGTTGAGAAGCATCAAACAACAGGCCGAGCCTATTTAAAGTATGATGCGATGCGGAAATTTACGGCATCGCCTGTTTTTCAATCTGTCCGAAGCTATATTCCTTCTGCATTGCGGAAGCCCATTCGAAAAGGGCTGTCTAAACAAATCGAAGAAAAGCCAGAATTTTCACCACAATTGCGTAAAGCCATTTGGCGATTTGTAGAAGATGATGTTTTTGCCATCGAAAAAATGATGGGACGCCAGTTACAGGTGTGGCGAGAAGGGTATATTCAATGAGTGTAGCGAATCCTTTTCAAAATCAAAACCAGCAATCTCGTTTAGCCAATAGCATTAGTGATCAATTCATCACGAAGTATGCATTTTTGCTTATATTGGCTGCGTCCTTTGCTGTTGATTTCTTTACACCCTATTTAATTCGACAACGTATTTTGCCAGGCCAAGTTCGTTACTTAGGTGACGCCGCTATTTTGAGCCTGTTTGTCTTACTTTTATTTCGCTCGATTGTCTTTAACAAAATCCCCGTTGCGCTATTCTTAATTATAGGCATCTCTTCGATTTGGGGACTTGTAGCTATATTTGAAGGTCAACCGGCTTTAGCCACAGCTTGGGGCTGGTGGCGTTTGTTTAAATTCCCCATCATTGCAATTATCACCTTATTGCAACCCTTCTGGCCTGAGAATTTCTCAGAACGGCTTCGTGCTGGTTGTTTGATATTGCTGCAGTTAACCGTTTTGCTTCAAATATTCCAATATGCAACCGGTGAAATTCCTGGAGATAATTTAGCAGGATTTTTTGGAAGACATGGTGTTGCACCACTATTGCTGTTCATCATGTTCTGCCTTAGCCTTGCACTTGGTCGCTGGTTAGCCGAAAGTAAATGGGACATGCTCTTTTGGGTATTTCCTTTGGGTGCGATTGCCAGTGGCTTAGGCGAAATGAAGCTATTCCCCTTTGTCCTGGTGGCGATGGGTGTCGTGACTTTCGTTTTGCAACTTTTGCGCGGACGCCATTATCAAAAATTGTTCTTTTATGTGGTGTTTTTAACGTTTGTTACGATTGGATTCGGGATGTTCTACAATGCAGTTGTGGCAGACGCACGCGGCACGCGACGTATTGAAGAGTATCTCAATAGCGAAACATTAGATAGCTACTTGAATCGGAGCTATAGACGTTCAAACGGTGAATACTATTTCGGCCGTGGTTTTGCGCTTCGATTAGGTTGGGATGCCATTCAACGAGATGATACAACCCTCCTGTTTGGTATGGGACTCGGCACACGTGGTGAAAGCGTCACGTTAGGTGTGGCTGGTTCAGGCTTGACGGGGAGCGATTATGGGTTAACAGCGGGTACCAGCCTGTTGGTTCTCATGCAAGAGATTGGGCTAGTGGGGCTTGGAACGTTTGCCCTTGTTTCGGGGTGGATAATCATTTCGCTGTGGGTTCCCATGATGAAACTGCCTACTTCCCCCCATAACACCCTGCGCTTTGCCATTATTCTGTTGACTATTTTGTGGCCGCTGTGGCTTTGGTATAGTCAAACTTGGACATTTGGCGTATTTATGACGCTTTATTGGGGGAGTTTGGGATATCTACTTCGCTTACCTAACGAATAATTTCTGACCCATCACGACCATCCCTAAGATATGAGCCATGTCTAAAAAGCAAGCAGCAGAGTCTACAAAGTTGATTTGGATATCAACAATAAACCCTCACTCGACGCTCGATTCGGCGACTTGGATCACAACGACCCATGAGTTACAAAAATTAGGTTGGCATGTTTCTCTTCTGGCCCGAGGGCCACAGGGGCATCGCCATGTTGATGATGTGACGATAGAGTGCTTTTCGGTACCCAACATCTATTTGCTGGGTCAGCTCATTTACTATGTCAAAATCATGCTTCGGGTTCTTCGAGGATGGAAAGATGCTGATGTTGTCTTGTTTCACCAAGATACTGCTTTGGCCGTTTTGCCATTACGTTTAATTCGATTATTTAGTAAAAAGCCGCGATTTGTAATGGACACAAGAGACTTTGCAGATGTGGTCAACGGCCGTTTAAAGACAAGAATCCGCCTTCGATTTTTCAAACAAATTTATCGCTGGAATAAGCTGTTTGCAGATGCTCAAACAACGATTACTGAGCGGATGGCAACGTATGCCAACGTGCCAAAGAAAGATTTACTTGGGACGTGGCCATCAGGCGTTGAGGTTGAAAAATTCACCGCTGCACACAAAAATCGAAACTGGAAAAGTAAAGATCATTGTATCGAATTGATTTACATCGGGTCCATCGTCACAAAACGAAATCATATCGAGTTGTGTAAGGCTGTTAAAAGAGTAAGCGATTCGGGTAAATCGTTCCGATTTACCCTATACGGCAGCGGAGATGCCCGCCCGAAAATTGAACAATTTGCGAATGAAGCAGGCGGATGCATTCAAGTTTGTGATCCCGTTCCCCATGAACAAATCCCCCAAATTTTGTCAGAGCATCATATTGGAGTGACGTCATTACCGCCAGTTGATGATGCAAAGTATATGGCATCAAGCCCGATTAAGATTTTTGAGTATATGGCGGCAGGTATGCCCATTTTGGCAACAGCTAATCCGTGTCATGTGGATGTCGTTGAAAACGGCCGTTATGGCTTTTGGGCAAATGAACCAACCGCTGACTCATTAGAGAAAGCATTAGAACAAGTTTGGGAAAATCGTGATCGGCTTCCTGAATTAGGGCAAGAATCATTTGCCGATGCAGATAAATGGACGTGGGGACAAGCTGCCGAGAAATTAAGTCAGGCATTATTAAAATCTTTAGCCTAGTGTTTTGACAAACTTCTTTTGCCGGACAAATCGATGCCGCCTGTTTGTCAAAACCTCAGGTTCCGTGACTCAAATCTATCCGGCAATCTTTGTTA
>JANQSK010000560.1 GCA_028284105.1 Anaerolineae bacterium | reverse complement strand
CAATAGCTACAACATTCCTCCTGTGATGTTGCTTCGCGACGTTGGGGTGCCTTACTTTATTGGAACAGCCCGCAAAATGGGCGTCGAATCTCTTCGTGAACAATCTGGCTTTTATGGCCTAGCCCTGACGCTTGGTGGTGGTGAAGTGACCCTAATGGATATGACGCGTGCTTTTTCAACGCTGGCAAATCAAGGGAAACGGCCGCATATTACCACCATTCTCCAAATTACCGATAGTCGTGGGAATGTTATCTTTGATGCCCAAGATAATCGCCTCCCAGCGGTTAATGCACTTAATCCAGGAATTGCCTACATCATTACCGATATTTTGGATGATGATCAGGCGCGTATTCCTGCGATGGGGCGCGGTTCAGCCTTGGAGCTCCCTTTCCCAGCCGCAGTCAAAACAGGAACGACCAATGATTTTCGTGATAACTGGACGGTGGGCTACACACCTGGTGTTGTGGTCGGTGTATGGTCTGGCAATTCAGACGGTCGCCCGATGATTGACTCATCTGGCTTACGGGGTGCGGCCCCTATTTGGAATCGTATTATGGCATCGATTTACGCTGATGAGGGAATGAAGGCGAGTTTAATGATTAACGGCCGTTTGCCCCAAGATCAGTTTTTACCACCTGAGGGTATTGAATTGCGCCCTGTTTGCTTGCCTGGCGGGACGGGAGGAAGTAACTGTACGGCGACTCGTCAAGATTGGTTCCTAACAAATTTTGCTGAGCATAACGTGTCACGTATTTCCTACCAACAAAATCAGCAAACCAATTTTGGGGCTTGGACATTAAGTACGCTCCCCATCGCAGCTGAAGATGCGCAACGATACGTGGATACACAGCCCGAATTGATTGATGGCACGGCTGCCCCTCGGCCTACACATTGTGTTGTGAATAGCAGTCGCCCGCCAGAAAATGCCCAAACGCGGCTTTATTTGCAGGTTCCACCCCACTACCCTGACGAGGTTCGTGCAAGGCAATGGGCGCAAGGGCGCGGTTTGGCGATAGCGCCACCCACAATTTGTACACGTGCTTCCCTTCAGGCCGTTCCTGCTTCTCAATCAGCAGACGGAGATGGGGATTCATAACTTATTTTTAATGACAAACATTCTTTGATAGGTAAGCCCTCCTTGAGAATGGGTTACGTTGCGGCTGCATTATTCCCCAATGTGACTGCCCTACGTTATAATTAAACATATGATTGAAAAAATTCAACAAGTTGTAGCACGATACGAAGATATCGAAGTTCAAATGTCAGATCCCGTTGTATTGGGAGATCATGTCAAGTTAACTGAGCTTGCCCAAGAACGCTCTGATCTTGAACCTATCGTTGAGACGTATCGAAGCTATAGCAAGTTCAGTAAAGAGCTTGAAGAAGCAAAAGAACTTGTCGAGATGGAAGATGATGCTGAAATGGCGGCGCTGGCGAATGAAGAGGTTAAATCTTTATCAGCTCAGCTAGAAAAGCTCGAAGCAAAAATGTTACGCCTGCTCCTTCCTAAAGACCCTCGAGATGATAAAAACGTCTATATTGAGATTCGTGCTGGTGCAGGTGGAGACGAAGCGGGTATCTTCGCTGCTGACCTCATGCGTATGTACACGCGCTATGCAGAACGTCGTAAATGGAAGACAAATATCTTAGAAGAGAATCGCACGGGCGTTGGCGGTTATAAAGAAGTCGTCTTGATGATCAAAGGCAAGCCTGCTTACTCCGTTTTTAAATATGAAAGTGGTGTGCATCGCGTGCAGCGGGTGCCAGCAACGGAATCACAAGGTCGCATTCATACCAGTACAGCTACTGTGGCAGTGATGCCTGAAATTGATGATGTCGATATCACAATTGATGAGCGCGATTTGGAAATCACGGCCGAATTTTCTTCAGGTCCTGGTGGGCAGCATATGCAAAAGAATGCGACTGCGGCTCGTGTGATTCATAAACCGTCAGGGCTGATGGTGAAGATTCAGTCTGAACGTAGTTTGACCCAAAATAAGCAGCTTGGGATTGCCATCATTCAGGCACGATTGCAGGAAGCTGAAGAGGCCAAGCAGAATGCAGAAGTGGCTGCTGAACGCCGTTCACAAGTGGGTAGTGGCGATCGTAGTGAAAAGATTCGGACTTATAACTATCCCCAATCGCGTGTGACGGACCACCGTATTGGGTTTACAAGCCACAACTTGCAGTCTGTCATCGATGGCGATATTCAGCCTTTTATTGACGCCTTAACAGTTGCCGATGAGGCTGAAAAGCTAGCGGCGGTTGAAAACAATTAATCAATGTAGTTAAGAGAAGAGAGAAAAGAAGTGTGGCAAGCAGACCGAGTGCAAATATGCATAGCCTGCATATTTGAAACTTTCAAATAAACACTTCTCATGGAGAAGAGCATGTCAGAAGAACTCAAATATCAGCCAACCGGTTTTTATTACGAAGATTTTGAGCCAGGACAAAAATATATTACGGCGTCTCGAACCATTACCGAGACTGATATTGTGAATTTTGCAGGGATTACAGGTGACTTTAATCAAATCCACACTGATGCTGTGTATGCGGCTCAAGATACATTTAAACAACGAGTCGCGCATGGTTTACTTATTCAATCTATCGCAACGGGGCTAGCAGTACGATCCGGCATTATTGAAGGAACAGTTCTTGCTTTTCGTGAGTTGTCTGCAAAATTCAGTTTGCCTATTTTTATCCAAGATACGATCCACGTAGTCATCGAGATTACAGAGAAGAAATATTTCAAAAGACTGGGTGGTGGGAACGTTTGGATGAAGTACGCCGTTATTAATCAAGAGGGTAAAGCCGTTCAGCGAGGTGAATGGATTATGTTAATTAAAAGTAAATAAAACTTTTACCAGACTCTTGATACAAATACTTTTATGAGTGACGAGCAAAACAGACCAGAATCGGAAGAACAACCAATTGAAGAGCAGCCTACAGAAGAAACGGCCGTTCCTCAAAATCCCCACAAACAATCACAGCCAGAAAGGGACGAAGATGAAGTCTCCCTTTTGGATTTGCTGGATACAGCAGAACCCTCAACGACTGAGGGGATTGAAACCCTAATTCTGGACACAGAGTCAAATCCACCACCCGTTCAAGAAACGAGTGAGCCTACTCAGCCTCCACATCAAGAAACATTTGCTCCCACAACACCTCAAATAACAGAAAGTGATGACGCCACTGCAACGATTGTGCCGGTGACGCCACCAGATGATGAAGCAACCTTAACCGATTTTCCGCCACCTTCTGAAGCGGAAACTGAGGAAAAGACACCTCTATCATTGCCGATGGATCACGAGGAGCTAACGCCACAGGAACGGCCGTTGGTTCATGACCAAGATGCGACTGAAGTGCATCCTCGTCTTGCTTTCTCGCAAACACGGGAAGATGAAGCTGTAGAGCCCGATCCTCCTGCAGAGACCAGCACTGATGAGCTGCCTACGCAAGTTATACAACCTCCTCCTCGTCAAGCACCACCTGATGATGCACCCACGATGATGCGGCCTCCTGTTCGCGAGTCTCGCCAAACACCCCAACAGCCTCAGCGGCAACCAAAACGTGAGCAACCACGCCAACCCAAGCGAGAACAACCTGTACAACCGAGACGTGCAACAACCCCTAAGCGAGAAGAAACCGTCCGTGTTGCGGTTCCAGATAAGCGCAACCAATCAAAGCCACGCGTTCAAACACGCCGTAAACAACAGCGTCGCGGCTGTATCGTTCGGGCACTCACGATTGGATTATCATTAGGGGTCATTGGGCTAGTCTTACTGACACTCGGACTTGCTTTTGGATATAACTCGATCGCGCGAACATTGCCCGACCTAGATAATTTGGAAGGCAGAGCCAGTGAATTTGAGACGGCTCGCATTTTTGACCGAAATGGGGTGGAGCTCTATGCTTTTGCTGATCCCAATGCGGGTAACCGAACGCGTGTATCCATTGATGAAATCTCTGATTTTGTGATAAATGGCACCATAGCGACAGAAGATTCTCGTTTTCGTACCAATCCTGGATTCGACATTATTGGAATTGCCCGTGCGATAGTTCAGGCGGCTCAGGAAGGGGAGTTTGTCTCTGGGGCGAGCACCATCACCCAGCAGCTGGTGCGTGCTATCGTGCTTGATGAAGAAGAGCGCACCGAACGGAGCTTCCGCCGTAAAGTACGTGAAATTATTCTTGCAGCTGAAATTGGACGTCGTTACGACAAAGATTTAATCTTAGAACTTTATTTAAATGAAATTTACTATGGCAATTTGGCCTATGGTATTGAAGCTGCTGCCCAGACATATTTTGATAAGTCGGCAAGTGAATTGACTTTAGGTGAAGCCAGTTTGCTTGTGGGCTTGCCGCAGGCTCCCGCTCTATGGGATCCCTACACGGCTCCAGATAAAGCGCTTGGTCGCCAGTGGGAAGTGCTCCAGCTCATGTTGACGGAAGGATACATTACCGTCGACCAAGGGATCCAAGCTCAAAATGATGCCATTGCTTATTTAACTGACCTTCAGCCAATTGATCGGACCGTTCGCTATCCTCATTTTACGTTCACAGTGCTTCAACAGGCTGAAAATCTGTTGGGTGCACAGTCTATCTATCGGGGTGGATTGCGTATTTTGACAACGCTTGATCCCCAAGCACAGGAGCTTGCTGAGCAAACGTTGGCCAATGCGCGCGGTACCATTAATGCTGGTGGTGCAAACAATGCAGCGCTTGTAGCGATCGAACCAGCAACGGGTGAAATATTGGCTTTAGTCGGCTCTGTTGACTTCAATGATGAGGATATCAGCGGGCAGGTGAATATGGCCTTGTCACCTCGTCAGCCGGGATCAACAATTAAACCGTTTGTCTACCTTTCTGCATTGCAAAAAGGATGGACACCCTCAACCTTAATTTGGGATGTGCCCACTGAATTCCCAGACGGCACCAATCCACCATATGAACCCAAAAATTATGATGACAGCTTTCATGGACCATTACGTTTACGGCCGTCTCTTGGGAACTCTTACAATTTACCAGCCGTCAAAGCATTAGAATATGTTGGTGTCTGTCAATTTATTGCAGATGCGCAGCAATATGGCTTGAATTCCTTACAAGATGAGTCTTGTTTGACAACAGGGCAACCGCGTAACTTTGGGCTAGCACTCTCATTAGGGGGTGGGTCAATTACGCCATTAGAAATGGGCTCTGCTTTTGCGACACTGGCTAATCAAGGGCAATATATTCCACCTTTTGCAATTGCAAGGATAGAAAATCGGGCCGGGGAAACACTTTTTGAGCAACCTGCTATCGATCCCGTTGCCTCTCAAGTTGTTCGCCAAGAACATGCTTATTTAATGAGTGATATGCTGTCAGATAATGGGGCACGATTAGCTGAATTTGGAACCAATAATCCACTTGTATTGCCAAGCCATCGAGCCGCAGCCAAAACAGGCACCTCCGGAACGGATCGGTTTGATGTTCGTGATGCGTGGACGATTGGGTATACGCCGCATGTAGTAACGGCCGTATGGGTTGGCAATACCGACAATGAGCCAATTGGGGAAGGGCAGTCGGGGACACAGCTCGCCGCGCCTATCTGGAACAATTTCATGAATGCGTACTTAACCAGCCTATCTCCCATTGATTTTGTAAGACCCGCTGGGGTGGTTGATGTTGAGATTTGTACACATTCAGGCACCCGACCGGGTGAAGATTGTGCGGAAAGACGAATTGAGGTTTTTGCTGAAGATCAGCTGCCTTTAGATAGTGAATTTGATTTTGTTGAAACCGTCCCAGTTGATTTGTGGACAAATTTACGGGCCAATGAATCGTGCCCCGAATCTGTTTATGAAGCGAACTTTTTCCGTTTATTGGTTTCAGGGAATGAAGAAGTGTTGGGGCGCGAACGGGCATTGGCACGTCAGTGGATTGAATCTTCTTCGGCTGGGCAAGCGTGGGCACAAAACTTAGGATTATCTTTACCTATCACATTGCCCCCAACGGATAGTTGTAATGAGTCAACGCAGCGCCCCTTCATTGAAATTGAACAACCTGAGCCAAACAGTGATGTGATTGGTCGAGTCCCTATTAATGGCTCAGTCAGTGCCCCGAACTTTGCCGGGTATCGAGTGGAGTTTGGTATTGGCCAATCTCCTGGTGGCTGGGGGCTTGTTCAAGAGATTCAGCCAAATCCTATCACTGAAGGGTCATTGGCCGTTTGGGATACCCGTTCCGTCTCCCAATCGGGGAATGTCACCCTACGAATTGTTATTTTGGGTCCTGATAACCCTTATACAGATGGGTTAGATCAGGTATCATTAGAACAACGAGTTGTTGTAAACTTGCTCCAGCCAACGCCAACATTTACGCCGACACCAACATTTACGCCAACGCCAACTGCAACCGCAACGCCGACATTGACGCCAACCGCAACTTCAACGCTTGAGGCAACTGCAACCTCAACAAGTACGCTTGTTGTATCTTCAACGCCAACACCAACGCCAACGAATACACCAGAACCGTAATTGTTTGGTTTGATAAATATCACGTGACTTTCACGTGATTTTAGCCATTCCACCCTACAATAACTTGTCTAATGTACAGGACTCTACGAAGGAAGTATAGAATGACAGTTAAAGGCGTAACGGCCGTTTTGTTTGATTGGGATCTCACGCTAGCCTATTCAATCTCCCCAACCATTCAAGAACACGAAAAGTTAACCATCTTGTTCCAAAACTATGGTGTCGCCTGCACCAAAGAACAAGTCTCTGAAGCCTTGCAATCGTTGCGTGAAGATATTGAACGAGGTTTAGTGACGGGGAAGCTCCATCCTCAAAAGCGAAGCGATATCGTTAATAAATATCGTAAATTATTGGTGCGGCTCAATCATCATGATGCATCACATGAATTCGCCTATGAGGTGTATAGTGGGTATGCACGTCTGCCCCACTTCCTATTTCCGGATGTCAAAGAAACGTTATTACAATTGAAAAATTGTGGATTCAAGCTTGGTGTCTTGTCGAACCACTCGTGTTCAGCGCGCCCTGTGATTGAAGAGTTTCTAACCGGCATTATTCCACCAACTTCAATCATGGTGAGTGAAGAACTCGGTATTCATAAACCGACCAAGACGATTTTTCAAAAGGCGGCATCACGAATGAAGACGCCCGCTGAGCAATGCCTCTATGTTGGTGATAACTTACGGGTAGATGCACTGGGGTCGGTGACAGCTGGGGAGTATGCGATGGGAGTTTGGGTCGATCGGAAACGTGTTGGTGCTGAAATTGACATTCCGCATAATGTTGAGCGGATCACCAATCTGACTGAACTTGTACCGATTCTTTGTCCAGAACAAGTGGCTCGCTAATTCGTTAAGGCTTTACGGCCGTTAAGATAGCACGTTGGGGAGCGGGGTAGCCCTCAATCGTTTTAGAAGAATCAGCTGGATCTAAAAAGTTTTTGAGTGAATGAAATGTCATCCACTCCGTTGAACGCTGCTCAAGCTCAGTGGTGACTGTGACATCCACCAATTTCACATCAACAAAACCACTTTTCCTCAGCCAGGATTGTAGCGTGTCGGGTGAAGGGATAAACCACACATTGCGCATTTGTGCATACCGACCTTCTGGCAGGAGTGCCTCACCTAAACGGCCGTTAATTACCAACGTTTCTAAAACAAGCTCTCCCCCAGAGCGGAGGCACTCTTTGAGTGTTAAAAGATGGTCAATGGGGGAACGGCGATGATATAAGACACCCATTGAAAAGACGGTATCAAAGGCATTGAGATTCGCGGGAAGATCATCTATCCCAAATGGAAGAACAAAGGCGGGAAGCGTTTTTCCAAGAAAATGCCGCATCGCATGGAACTGCATCACATAGAGCAGCATGGGATCGATTCCGATAGCTAATTCGGCACCTGCGCCAACCATTCGCCAACAGTGGTATCCATTGCCGCAGCCTACGTCGAGCACTCGACGACCTGCTAACGGTTGAATATGGTTTATTAGACGATCCCACTTCCAATCAGAGCGCCATTCGGTGTTGATATGAATACCATGAATGGTAAATGGTCCTTTACGCCAAGGGTGGAAGTGACGCAATAGCTTTTCGATTTGAGCCTGCTGTTCTGATGAAACGGCCGTATGTACCTTCACGCCATCATCTAAATCTAACGATTCAACCGGTATTTCGGGCAATGTGTCAATAATCTTGAGCCACTCAGAATATTTACCGTGATTGATTGAGGCAAAAGCGTCGGAAACGGCCGTTGGTAACGTGCCCAACCAACGGTCGAGGACACTATCTGACATCAATTCGTATAGATGTGAGTAATCTAAGGTCATTATTTCAAGGCCAATATTGACATAAAGTTAAGCGCTTGGAACCAAACCTCTGCCGAAGAAAAGCCAGCATGCGCTAGTCGCGTCTGATGTTGAGGAACGCTTTCGGAGATTAATACATTTTCAATAGACGTTCGTTTCTGACTAATTTCAAGGTCGCTATACCCATTGGCTCGTTTAAAATCATGGTGAATATCGGTAAAACGGCCGTTTTGCCCCACATCCTCGAAGACTACTTTTTCAGACAAAATCAGTGCGCCCCCTGGACGAAGTCCGTCATAGATGATTTGAATAAGCGCATCTCGCTGTGCAGGTGCAATAAATTGGAGCGTGAAATTTAAAATAACGACGGATGCATTTTCAATCGGGACCGTTCGAATATCCTCTTCAATAAGCTCAATAGGGGTCTGACCTGGTTCATTTTTTATGATCTCTCGACACTTCTCAATCATGGCAGATGAGTTGTCAACCGCCATAATGGTGCAATTTGGAGCAGAGACTTGCGGCTGAATAGATAAGCTAACCGCGCCAAGCGAACATCCCAAATCATAAATCCGGCTGTTTGGCTGTGCGTATTTCCCACCCAATAAGCCAATCAATGGCAATGTGAGCATGTAACCCGGTACCGACCGGGCAATCATGTCAGTGAATACCTGAACCACCTCTTCATCAAATTTAAAACTATCAACGTGATTTCGCGGGTTGGCGTAAATATCGTCGTAAATGTTAGCTAATGTCATAAGAAATCCTTGAGGATGTGCGAAATAGTAACGAGAATCCTCGGGGTCTGGATAATAGTAAAAATCTCATTTTCAGCAAGGCCAAAGTCTCCAACTAACAGAACCGCCCGCTGAGCCTGTCGAAGCCAAATAGCTAGAAATGAGAACAACACCCATTGACTGAACAGCTATTGACCCTGTAAGTTCATCCCCACATAATCATTTTATGCAGAAAAACACCCCAACTGGAAAAGAGCTTGTTTTAGGATTTGGCATTGTCATGATCTTTATTGGTCTGGTTGCCATTCTTGCAAGTGTGATGGGAAATCGAGTCATTCGCCAGCGAAATGAAGAAGGTGTGATTGTTTCAGCCACCGTAACGGATAAGCGCTTTGAATGGGTGAG
>JANQSK010000539.1 GCA_028284105.1 Anaerolineae bacterium | reverse complement strand
GCGGTTGTTCTCCCAACCCATTTGGCCACCACAACTGCGGTTCATCAATCGTGACGTTAAATTGCGCTTGACCGTCAACAATGTCTTGGGAAACGGCCGTAATAATGTCATCCTCAAAAATAAAAGTCAATTGAGCCACAAGTGACCTCTTTGACAGCTGTTCAACACTCAAATCAACGGTGAGAGCCACTCTTCCTTCAGTATGATGTTGGCTCATATACAGATCATCAATGCGCGAATCATTAAACGCTAGCAGTTCAATCTCTTTCCAAATGCCAGAAGTCGGCACCATAGGCCCCCAATCCCAACCAAAATTGCACTGCTCTTTGCGCAAATAGTTTCCCCCTGGAAGTTTATGATGGCTTAGAAACTCGCCTGGATTTTTAGGATCTTTTTCGACACCCCAATTGTGCAAATAGCGATCCTGTAAACGCTGTTTAGCGTAAGTAGAAGGTGCTTCAAATTCAATCTGAATCTCGTTTTTGCCCTCAGATACAAACGGCTTCACATCAAATTCGTAGGTCCGAAACATATTGTCCGTTTGTGCTAACTGTTGACCGTTGATAACAATCGTGGCCAGTGTATCTAAGCCATGACATTTAAGCAGGAGCCGATCTTTTTTGAACATTTCAGACGAAACAGTAAACGACCGTTGATAACACCAGTCTGTTTCGCCCACCCAAAGTGCATCCAGCTCTTGCGTTCGGTAGTACGGATCAGAAATAAAGCCAGCCTCCATCAAAGCAGTATGAACATTACCTGGAACCGAAGCCGGAATTGACTCGACTTCTCCCCCGCTCAAAGACCATTCTCCATTTAAAGAGATCTGTTTAACCATGCATCAACTCCGTTTCATCACGATGTACATCGCCTTGGCCCCCTCATCGAGGATGTAAGGCTTTTCTACTTCTTGAAGAAGCTCGATTTTTTGTTCTTTTACCAATTCATAAATATGAGACTTATAGCCCGAAGGTTCATAGTAAGGCGTTCGAACTGAGATGACACAAACACCTCCAGAGCGGGTTAGGCGAACCATTTCATTGAGGGCGTTAATCCCCACGTGAATGCCTAAAATCCCAATTGAGATCGACGCATCATAGTCAGATAGGGCCTCTGGAAAGGTTTGATTTATATCCCCCTGGCACAACAATTGATAATTTGAGGTTTCTTTCGCAAGCGCAAGCATTCCCTCAGATAGATCAACACCATCCATCAACGAGAATTGGCGCTTGACTAATTCAATGCCTACTAAGCCTGTGCCACAACCGACATCAAGAATTTTAGAGTTTGTGTTATGTAAATGATCCGCTAATAGTTGGGCACCAATCGCAGGAGCAACGTAGGAGATCCCTTCTAAATAATCATCATAGGTTTCGGCCCAATCATCGTAAAGAGACTCTAACTCTTCTGTGGATTCAGCATTAATTGCGCGCCGCACCATTTCAGCCTGTTTGGGGGTCTTGCTCATCTTCCTCTCCTCATTGAACAGATGTTGGCTCCCCTCTTATTTAATTGAACTTGTTGTATGGCTATTCGCGTTTAATCACGACCAGCGTCATATCATCTGATTGTGGCATCCCTTCGGTAAAATCATCCACGGCCGTTTTAATCGCTTGGGCTATTTCTTCTGCAGACAAGTTTTTCGACGAAACGGCCGTTTCCATGAGTCGCTCATCCCCAAAAAAATCACCCTCTTCATTACGCGCTTCTGTGACCCCGTCCGTATAAAAAATCAAAGAATCACCTGAATTGATGGTAACCGTTTTTTCCAACGGCTCGATCTCCTTAAACGCCCCCAATATAACACCCTGCACAAATAGGGTTTCAGCTTCATCACATCCCCCTTTGATCCAGAGAGGCCATTCATGACCGGCATTGGCTAGCGTTATCTCATTTGATTCAAAATTCAATCGCCCTAGCACGCTGCACAAAAATAATGCAGAGCCTGTATCTCGAACGACAGCACGATTGGTTAATTTTAAAATCTCAGCTGGAGAGCGTTCTTCATTACACAATGTGCGAATAACAGAACGCATCGACGCCATAAAAATAGCGGCTGGCACTCCCTTACCGGTTACGTCAGCTACAGCCATC
>JANQSK010000536.1 GCA_028284105.1 Anaerolineae bacterium | reverse complement strand
ACCTGTCATTCCTCTCAATGAAGAACGCATCTCAGCACTACGAGAAGGCATTTGGTCCGTTCTTTGCAAAGCAATGGAAAAACTATAATTTTTGGAGTTAATGATGAGTCAAAATATCCCACTAGAAGAATTAGCAAGGCTGCCTAACTTTTTTGCCCCAAAGCTCTCTTGGAATCGAGACAAGATTGCCTTCTATTGGGATAAAAGTGGTCGAATTGAGCTTTACGTCATTGAGATTGAGAGTGATGAGATTCGCCAGCTCAGCAATGGAGAAGCGCCTCGATCTCCTCGATCCAGCTTAATCTGGACTCGAGATGATAGCGGCATCATTTTTGGGAAAGATTTTGACGGGAATGAACAAAATGATTCCTATATGATTTCTTTAGATGGTGAAGTCACCCAGTTGACCCATGATCCTGAATCACAAGAGTATGCGATTCAAGTTAGCCCCAATAACGAATGGCTTCTGCTCGCAACCAATCGCTATGGCCAAATGAATTTAGCCCAAGTCCGATTGGATGATCCTAAAAGCCATGCACCCTTAACCCATTTCAAAGCCCCTGTCTTTACTGCAATGTGGCATCCAAATGGCCGTTCAATCTTTTTGAGCGGTAATAAAACCCCTAACCCACTGAATGCTGATGTTTTCCATCTTGAGTTGGATGAAGATGAGCCAGCTCCCGTCTGGCAAGAAAAGGAAGGGAATGAAGACACGGTGATGGATATTCATCCAAACGGCCGTTTCTTGGCAGTCACCACCAATGCGTATGGACTCAATCGAGCGGGTATCTATGATATAGAAGCCAAAGAAGTGCGCTGGTTTGGAAATGGGGACGCCAATGAATCACCTGTTGTTTTTTCTGAAAACGGCCGTTTACTGGCCTGCATCCGAAACCAAAATGCAGAGCTAAAAACCGTTATTTATGACATTGAAACTGGGGATGAAACAGTTCTCCAACTGCCTGCGGGGCTCACTTTTAACCCAGACTTTATCAACGATGATAAAGAGGTCGTGGTCACTTTAACGACCTCAACAAGCCGACCCGAGTTAATTATCTACAATCTTGAAGATCATACATACCGAACTCTTTTAGAAGCAGATTATGGTTCTATCGATCCATCCAACTTTGTGGAATCAAAGCACATCTGGTACGAATCATTTGATAGTAAACAAATTCCAGCATTGATTCACGTACCAAATGACATTCAAGAAGGTGAAAAACGACCTGCTATTACGATTATTCACGGTGGGCCAACTGCCCAATTCTTTCAATCATTTGATCCGTATGCCCAATTTTTAATTGATCACGGCTATGTTGTTTTAAAACCGAATGTACGAGGCAGTACCGGGTATGGTGTCGAATTCCGTGATAGCAATATCCAAGATCTAGGGGGTGGCGACTTAGAAGATGCGGCGTATGGGGCTGAATATCTCAAAAGCTTGCCCTATGTTGATAGTGACCGGCTGGGCATCTTTGGTGGAAGCTACGGTGGATACATGACCTACATTGCTCTCACTAAAAAACCAGATGTTTGGAAAACAGGGTCTGCAGCTGTTGGCATTACGGATTGGAAGCTGCTCAACGATGAGTCGATGGAGCACTTTAAATATTACATCTTTAGACTTTGGGGAGACCCTGAGGAAAACGCTGAATTACTAGCCGATCGAAGCGCTATCAATTTTGCACATCAGCTCAAAGCAAAGCTCCAAATTATTCACGGTGTGAATGATCCCCGCTGCCCCATTTCCCAAGCCCGAACATTTAGAGACCGTCTCCTTGAATTAGATTATCAAGAAGGCCAAGATTTTGAATATATCGAGCTTGAAGAGCAAGGGCACGGCAGCCAAGACCAAGAGCAAAAAGTTGAGTGGTATACGCAGTTGGTGGATTTCTTTGAGCGAACGCTTTAGGAAATCATCTTTTTATCATGCTCCACTTACGCACCATTCGAAAGCAATCTTCTGGATCTGAAACAGGATTCCCGTTTGATATTCCATCAATTCGAGATTTAGAAAGCCTCGATCTCACAGCCCCTGTGACATTTTTGGTTGGAGAAAATGGCTCTGGCAAATCGACGTTTCTTGAAGCATTAGCCGTGTCGATTGGGGTTTCAACAGTTGGGAGTGAGGAAGCGGCAGTTGATAAGACATTAACGGCCGTTCATGCGCTAGCCAAACAGTTCCGCCTTGTTTGGAGCATTCGTAATCGCAACGGTTTTTTTCTACGCGCTGAGGACTTTTTTGGCTACATCAAGCGTTTGGCTGCAATGGAAGCAGAGCTTTTAGCAGAGCTAAAACAGGTGGATATTGAGTATGTCGGGCGGTCTGAAAAGGCCAAAGGGTTTGCCAAAATGCCCTATGCACGGGAGCTAGAAGCGTTACGAAAACAATACGGCCGTCAACTGAGCACCTATTCACATGGAGAAAGCTTCTTAGAGCTCTTCCAATCACGATTTCAACCGGGTAGTCTCTATCTACTTGACGAGCCTGAGACACCACTTTCCCCAATGCGTCAGCTTACGCTTATTTCTTTGATGAAAACGATGGTGGAGCAGGAGTGTCAATTTATCATCGCAACCCATTCCCCCATCTTAATGGCATTTCCTGATGCTGAAATTCTGAGCTTCGATGAATCACCCATTGCACCTGTACCCTACGAATCACTTGAGCATGTCACCATCACAAAGCAGTTTTTGAATGATCCTGAGCAGTTTTTGAGGCACCTCTAGTTGAATTCACGATTTACGAACTACGATTTACAATTATTTCTTTATTGATTTGACTAATACTACTTGACACTTGACCCGTGACACCCATTTAGGAGAATGTATTGTCCAAACTATCCATCGTCATCGTCAACTACAACACGAAACAACTGCTTGATGATTGTTTAGCATCGCTGTTTGCGGCTGAATCACCAGAAGGTGGTTTGGAAATTATTGTCGTTGATAATGCATCGGCAGATGGTAGTCAGGCAATGGTCAAGGAAAAATATCCGTCTGTAGTTTTAATTGAATCGGATGAAAATTTGGGGTTCTCAAAAGCCAACAATCGTGGAACGGCCGTTGCCACCGGAGAGTACGTCCTCTTCCTTAATTCAGATACCCGAGTCGCACCCGATGCTCTAGCAAAGCCTGTCAACTATTTAAAGCAGAACCCTAAAGCGGGTGCTCTCACTGTTAAACTGATTTACCCCAACGGCGAACGAGACCCTGATAATCATCGCGGCTTTCCTACCCCTTGGAACGCTTTGTGCCACTTCTCTGGTTTGAGCAAGCTCATGCCCAACAATCCAGCTTTTAATGGCTACTTCCAAAGCTACGCTGATTTTGAAAGTATTCATCCTGTTCCCGTCATTGCGGGTTCTTACATGATGATGCCGATGCCGCTTTGCCGTGAACTCGGTGGATGGGATGAAATCTACTTTTTCTATGGGGAAGATATTGATTTTTGCTATCGCATCAATCAAGCTGGGTATGAAATTATTTACTACCCAGAGGTTGAAGTCATTCATTATAAGGGGGCCAGTTCAGGACTTCGAAAGGAATCTGCACACCTTGCGAAACCCCCGCGAGAAACTCGAATTAAGGTCGCAAAAGAGTCTGTGCGTGCCATGCAGATTTTTTACGGGAAGTTTTATAAACAGCAGTATCCTTGGCTATTAACGGCCGTTGTTCTCTCAGGCATCCGCCTTCGTGGCTGGTTCCGCATTTTGAAGCATCAGCTTACGTAAACAGGACCAATTGTCCGCCATTTGATACCCATTTGATAAAAAAATAACAGTTTCAACACCTTGATTGTTGGTATGATGGCCTTTATGGACCTAACAAAAACGAATTTCAGTGTGCGAATAGCGGCTGGTCTTGCATTAAGTACAGGACTGGCGCTTTTTTTGTTTTTAGGCTTAACAGGATTGATGGCTGAAGAAACGGCCGTTTCAACCCCAACAGACAGCTTTGGCTATGGCTTTAACGTAGCTGAATGGGACACAACCCGACTTCAAGACATGGGTTTCAACTGGATGAAGGTGTTTAATGCCCCAGGTTCCCAACAGCCCGTCAACGTCCTTTTGCGACTCGATGCCAATGCGAGCCATATGAGCGATACCAATGGCTTTGCCAACAGTATCGAGTCCATCGCCATCAACAATGGCGCATATATCGATGCGTACGAAATTGGAAATGAAGTCAATCTCGATGCCACCTACGGTTGGGGACATGGCTCAACCAACGTGGCTCCCAATGCAGATGATTACGTCACGCTCCTTTGTGCTGTTTACTCGTAGATTAAAGCTGCCGACCCAACGGCCGTTGTGGTGTCGGCCGGTCTTGCCCCGACGGGCCGGGTCACTGGCAACTGGAATGGACACCCCGGTCACAATGGCCTTTTCCAAGATGAACGTGAATATTTCAAAGAGTTCATCACCGCCGGCGGTGGCAACTGCACTGATGCAATTGGTTATCATCCCTATGGATACAGCGCTGATTTTGATGCCGTCCCTGACGTTGCATCCGGGGATGCAACCCAAAATTGTGCCAATGGCTTTTGTTTCCGTGGTGTTGAGAAGTTTTATGAACTAATGCAGTCGCAGGGACAGGGTGACAAAAAGGTGTGGGCCACCGAATATGGTTGGATCACAGAGCCACCTGCCGAATGTCTCAGCGACCCTGGTTGGTCAGGCCGTGCATGGCAGATTGTTTCTGAGCAAAAACAGGCTGATAATCTGGTTGGGTCTTTTGAATATGCCACGGCAAACTATCCTTGGATGGAGGCTATGTTTATTTTTAATTTGAACTTCAACGTGGCGCCTTGGATTTCAGATCAATGTGAACAAATGCGCTTCTATGGCGTGCAGGGTCGACCAGCCGAGTCTGCCTTAAGCGACATGCCAAAGGCTGTTTCGGTCCCTGTTGGTGAATTGTCGGTATCACCCATGACATGGTCGGATGTGATTACTACGGCCCAGCAACCCTATGCCCAATCAACATCATTAATCATTAGCAATCCCGGTACGGCCGAATTAACCTACACAGTTTCCATCGACAATGGGAATGATTTGACGCTAACTCTTCAATCCCCTGCTTCTGCTATGCTCATGGCAGGTGAGACCAACACAATTACGATTGATGTCGAATCTGCAGTTCAACCCATTGGTCAATATTCTGGAGGGGTTACGGTAACGGCCGTTGGCACAGGACTGAGTGAAAGTGAGAATGTGAGCTACCATCTTTTCATTTTTGATCAGCTCATTGAAACCTATCTGCCCCTTATTCAAAAAGAGTAAATTGAAAAATGAGAGGGGGTCGCTTGACCCCCTCTCATTTTTCTTTTAGGCAACACTCCCCAAACCAACTAAAAACTGTTTATAATCAAAGTATGGAACAGTCATCCTTTGAACAAATCGCTACATTGCGTTCAATTCTGAAGCAAGCCACTCTAAAACTTGAAGCTGCAAAAGAAGAACTTGATGATTTAATGGATGATTTTCGTGCTTTCGAGGCGCAATATGAAGAAAAAGTCGGCCATCTTCTTGAAAAACTCCTCCTTTTAGAGCGTGAAGTCGAAACCTATTTAAAACGAATCAAAGAGATGCGGGATGAGCAACGATATGGCAATGGATACCGTCCAGCAGAAGACCAGTTTGCAGAAAAGTGGCGGCACGTGCCTGAGAATGATGTGGGTAATAAACGGCCGTTTGTCAAACCCGTTGAAGAATCTCAAATCAAAAAACTGTATCGACAGTTAGCCCGTCATTATCATCCTGATTTAGCCGAAAATGAAATAGAACGCGCCCGACGAAATGAAAAGATGGCGGCCATCAACGATGCTTATGAAGCCGGAAGCGTCATCGAGCTCATGGCTTTTTCTGAAGAACTTGGTCAAGAAGCCAGTAATAATCTTCTCAAAAAGTTAGATAGTCGCACTGAGCAAACCATGATTGAGGCTCTCAAAAACGAAATCAAATGGTCTAAAAAAGAGTTGCGTCGAGTCCAACAGGAGATTCAAAATTATCATACGCGACCGCTTGTTGAATTTGCCCTTGAAGTAAAATTAGCTTTGCGTGAAGGCAGAGATCTGATGGCAGAAACTGCATTAGAATTGGAAAAACAAATCGCTAAAAAATCAGTTGAGCGGGATTTACTACAATCCCAGTTTAACCACCTATAAGTAATTGGTAACGGATGCTCCCATTTAAGCCACACTTTCGAGTATGATATTGAATCAGAAAAATATTTTGATTTGCATGTTGAGGGGCTTAAGGAGTACCAAATAATGTCAGAGCAAACAAACAGCCAATACAATCAACTAAAAACATCACTCACTTTTTTAAGCGCAATGCTTGAAGAAGGGTCGCTTGTGCGTCGATATCACAAAGAAACACGCGAAGAGTTTGCAGATGTCATAAGAATACTCATTGAAAAAGTTGAAGGCTTGCCAGAAGGATGTCCACATCAGCTGATCGAATCAACGGCCGTTCGTGCCATCATCGACGCATCTGAAGAGTATCGAAAGGAAGAGGACACAGTCAAAAGAAAACAAATTGAAAAACGAATGCGTGAAGCAGAGATGTCTGCCCGCATCAAAGGGTTTGAACTTAACGAATGGGAACAAATTGGTGCCTGGGAGTACCAAAGCAGCTGTAAGGAAGCAGAGGGCTTTGTGTATGTCACACCAGAAAGCACCTATGATCTCATAGGGATTTCTGAGGAATTTTTGTTTGATTGATACGAATACAAATTGGGAAGATAGCGGATACGATTGTCAATTTTGCGGCGTCAAAATTTTAAAAAGAACAGATTATGAAACGGGCCAGCCCGCTAAAAGCTGTTATCAAGGCGAACGTGGCTGCCAATGGACTTTAGATGGCGACCTCATTCGGGTAGGCCATCATCCTGACTGCCGAAAAGCACAAAAGCAACAACTCGCTTCCGATCCATCTTGGCACATTCCAAACTGGATCTGGGGCGTTGTTGCTTTTTTATTTTTACTCGCCGCTTGGCGATTTGGCGGCTTTTTTGCACTCCGCTTTTTAGTGCCTGCCTTTTTAGTCGTTTTAGCAATTACCTATGGCTATCGATACGGCCGTGAACAAGAATGGTGGTAGCATCCCTCCCCGCATTTCATTATGAAACGAACCAAAAGTAAAGCACGCGTTCAATTGTTTTTTGTACGATTGAGCCAACTGTTTATTGGCGTCATGATTATTTGGCTCCTCTTGAGGTTGGCCCTTGGAGATATTATTTGGTGGGTTGCCCTTATTACCACCTACCCATTTTTACTTACATTCCCGGCTTTACTCTTGGCGATTATTTTAGCGGTCATGAAAAAACGATGGCTCTCTTTAGGCCTCGTTGCGCTCCTGGTTATTAATTTTATATGGAGCTGGGGGCCGCTTTTTGGGCCTAATCAATCGTACGCGGGAAACGGCCGTTCCTTTACCGTCATGACCTATAATGTCAAGTTTAATAATGAACATGAAGATGACATGATTGAGGCCATTCGCCAAGCTGATGCTGATATTGTGGGGCTTCAAGAAATTTTGCTGAGACATACCGAACGGCTCGGTGCAGAATTTGAAGAGCAATATCCCTATAAGCTCTTTACTCAACCGGAATTCCTGACCGATGTTGTCATCATGAGTAAATTCCCTGTCATTGAAGCAAAACCTTTCCAGTTAATGCCTCGTATGATGTCGATGCACGTCGTTTTGGATGTGGAAGGCCAACCTTTACACGTCATTGCGTTGCATCTCACACCGAATCAATTGGGTTCACTTGAGGGACAATCCCTACGCTCAAGGATCCGTGAACGTTTTACCATCCGTTCTAATGAAATTACTGAGCTGATTTTTGAATTACAAACGATTGAAGACCCAGTTCTTATATTGTGTGATTGCAATTTTGCTGAAACCTCTCAAGTTTACGGCCGTCTTCATGAACATCTCAATGAAGTTCATCGCGCAATTGGCTGGGGCTTTGGCAAAAGCAATGGCGACCCCTTAGCGTATCAACGTGTTGATTACATCTGGTTTTCGGATGGCTTAGCCCCACAAAGTGTTCGTTTTGAAGACCCCGCTGCCTCTGATCACAAACCTATCTTTGCCACTTTCCAATTTGAGTAAGCGATTGTGAATGATTAGATGCCTTCTTTTCGTTCACCTAGGTATAATCTCTCAACACACTCTATAGGAAGGGAAAGATGGATGCTCTCTTAATTGAAACGCTAAAAGAAATTGTAGGAGATGATGCCGTATCAACGGCCGTATCCGAACGCACACTACACGCTGAAGACCAATCGTCTCATGAAAAAGTGATGCCTGATGTGGTCGTCTGGCCACAATCCACAGACCAAGTCAGCAAAATCGCCAAGCTTGCGAATGACAATCAAATTGCCATCACCGGCTGGGGTGCAGGAAGCAGCCTAGAAGGAAATTCAGTGCCGCTCAAAGGTGGCATTGTGATTGACTTTGGGCGGATGAATAATATCCTCCAAGTGCACGAAGCTGACTTTCAAGTTACGGTTCAACCCGGTATTTTTTACAGAGATATGAATGAAAAGCTGGCGCGATTTGGGCTATTTTTTGCACCCGACCCAGGCGCGAATGCCAGTATTGGTGGCATGGTTGCTAATAACGCAGCAGGTACACGAACCGTTCGCTATGGCGCAACCAGAGATAACATATTGGCCCTAGAAGTGGTTCTTGCGAATGGTGATATTGTTCGAACAGGATCCCGCTCCATCAAACAATCGGCCGGATACGACCTCACCCACTTGTTTACTGGGTCAGAAGGTACTTTGGGTCTTATCACCGAAGCAACCTTAAAATTGAACCCCCTTCCAGAGCATTTCAGCGCCGTCGTCGCCTCATTTGAGTCAACACCTGATGCCGCAGATGCTGTATTTGGCATCATTGGCTCTGGCCTAAATCCAGCTGCTTTAGAACTTCTCGATGCCGATTCAATTCGCTATATGAACACGCTTGAAACAGTCGATTTGCCAGAAAAGCCTACCCTCATTATGGAATATCATGGCGCCAGTAATGAAACGATTCGAGCAGAACTCGCCATCGTCAAAGAGGTTTGTGAAGATTGGGGATGCAATTTCTTTGAAGCAGGCGTTGGTCGTGATGAGCGGGATCGCCTATGGGAAGGACGCCATAAATTGGGTGAAATTTTGTTCCGGGCATACCCTGAAAGCATCTACCTCATTACAGATGTCAGCGTCCCAATCTCAAAATATCCTGAGTTAGCGGCTTACGCCAATGGTCTCTTTGACGAACTAGATATCAAGGGCACGCTTTTCGGTCATGCAGGAGATGGAAATCTACATACCGTCAACTTTGCGCCAAAAGATAGCCCAGAAAAACAGGACATGCTCCATAAATTTAACGATCTTGTTGTGCAAAAAGCGATTGAATTAGATGGCACCTGCACTGGGGAGCATGGGGTTGGGATTGGAAAACAGAAATATATGGTTCATGAAGTGGGCGAAGAAGCGTATGGCTTAATGAAGCAAATCAAAAAGCTCGTTGATCCTCAAGGCATCTTAAATCCAGGCAAAGTAGTTGGCACGATGTAACGTCACGTTTGTGTCACGTGGCTCATTTATCATTCAGACATCAAATAAAGTTCGAATGAGATGGAGCGAAGATCATGACACACATATTAAATTTAACACCCACTTTAAAAATCAATCAACTTATTCAAAGTTTGCCTAAAATTCAAACAAACTTTAATAAGTCGAATTTCAACCAAGCGTTTGAAGTCTGTTGTCAACAGCTTGAGCAAACTTATCCTGAGTGGACGGCCGCTTTATTTGACCGTTCATTTTTAACCAATGAGGCAGCCCCACTCTTTAAAAATGGAAGTATTCCCTCTCCACTCCAGCTCGCTTCTGCGTGGCGCGAACAATTTGGCGTTGGGCAAAACCGAGAAGCCGACATTGACACCATTCTTCCTGTTGCTGCTGATTTCCTTGACCTTCTCTATTTAGAAATCAATTATTGATTCGTTAAATTGAAAACTTCATCTCTTCAAATCCTCAAAACCTAGAAAGCTACAGCAATTGCTGTGGCTTTTTTTACTAAACTCCTATTTTGAAAACTCCCCCAACTCCAATAAACTTACTCGCTACTCCACTATTTCATCACTAGTTTTATCTATTTTGTCGTTTGAAAAATCTTAAACCTGTAATTTTAACCGTTGAGCAAATAAGTTTGCTCTAATTAACCAGTAAACTATCGTAAATTCGTGTTATCAGATCTGGTCCACACCATTTGTATTGGAGGCTCTCTTTGACATTTGAAATTGGGCTCATTTTAGCCATTTTAGGTGTAGCGATTATTTTGTTCGCATCTGAATGGGTTCGGGTCGATGTTGTTTCGATCATGGTTATGCTTGCTTTGATCTTAACGGGCATTCTTGAACCCCAAGAAGCGTTTGCAGAATTTGGCAATCCGGCAGTTGTCACCGTTTGGGCTATCTATATCGTGAGTGCCAGTTTGACGTATACTGGTATCGCTGAGTTTATTGGCCGATATTTGGAGCGTATTGGGGGGCACAGTGAGCGGCGATTAATTTTAGTCATTATGCTAACTGTGGGGGTCATGTCAGCTTTTATGAATAATATTGGCGCAACGGCCGTATTGCTGCCCGTCGTTATTAGCTTAGCTAAAAAAGCCAATATTCCAGTTTCAAAATTGCTTATCCCCCTCGCCTTTGGTTCTCTACTAGGTGGTGTCACAACATTGATCGGAACCCCTCCTAATATTTTGGCCAACACCAAACTCATCGAAAATGGCATAGAACCGTTCCAGCTATTTGATTTTGCACCGATGGGACTCATTATCATGTTCAGCAGCATTGTCTACATGATTCTGGTTGGGCGACACCTTCTGCCTTCATACACCGATCACGCCCATTCGGAAGAATCTGATGAGCTTTCCTCAGAGTATGAATTAAATAAATTTTTAGCTGAATTACGAATCTTACCCAACTCAGATTTAATCGATCGCACCATTTCTGACTCTAGATTAGGTGAGACGTATGATGTGACGGTGATTGGTGTCAAGCGAGACGGCCGTTTAATCATGGGGGTGAGTCCCAATATTCTATTAGCTGAAAATGACATTCTATTTGTTCAAGGTGAGCATGCTAAATTAGACGCCATCAGCAACAAGATTGGTGTGCATCTAAGGCAAAATCCTCAACTCTCTGCCAAGGATCTCTCTTCAGAAGAGGCCATCGTGGCTGAGGCGGTTGTCAGTCAAAAAGCCCCCTTTTTAGGCAGAACATTATCGTCCTCAAACTTTCGGGGTCGATATGGTGTTTCTGTTCTTGCAATTTGGCGCGAAGAAGCTCCAGTCAAAGGGCGGCTAAAAAGCACGGACCTACGCTTAGGGGATACCTTATTGCTTCATGGGCGCCGTGAAATTGTCGAAGCATTACGCAATGATATCGCTTTTCTTTTACTTCGTGCTCCAGAAGCGTTAAACCCTCGGCTCAGCAAAGCCCCCATCAACCTGGTTATCTTTGTTTCAATGATTACATTAGTGGGTATGGGGATTCTCAATATTGCTGTAGCGGCCGTGCTTGGGGCTATCCTAAGCGTGGTAACGGGCTGTTTAAATATGGATGAAGCATATAAGTCCATTGAATGGAAAACGGTATTCTTAATTGCAGGGATGTTGCCAATGGGGATCGCGATGGAAAAGACAGGAACGGCCGCTTTTCTTTCAGACGTCATTGTTAATACCGCTGGGGAGTTTGGGTCAATTGGCTTGCTCACCGGCTTTTTCTTGCTTACAACCGTCTTAACAGCCTTTATGTCCAATGCGGCCGTTGCTGCATTAGTGACCCCAATTGCTATCCAAACAGCCCTCACATTTGGCATTGCACCCCAACCCCTCGTTATGGGTGTGGCCATCGCTGCCTCGAATTCATTTGTCACGCCAATTGGCCACCAAGCGTGCGTGCTGGTTTATGGGCCTGGGGGGTATCGCTTTTTTGATTATGCACGGGTTGGTCTCCCGTTAACCGTTCTCATCTGGCTTTTAATGACCATCTTTTTACCGATATTATGGCCATTTTAGAAAAGTCACTCTGTGAGAGGCATGTTAAATTACCAATTCACTGGTTGTGTTTCGGGTCTCGCACCCCTTATAATCAATCCTACGTTATCAATTCCATCAAGGTATAAATTATGACTAATATTTTATGGTCTTTGGGTGGTTTCTTTGTCATCCTCGCACCCATTATTTTGATTCACGAATTAGGCCACTTCTGGGCGGCTATCCTCTCAAAAATTAAAGTTGAAGAATTTGGACTCGGTTTCCCTCCACGAGCTATGAAAATTACAGAGCGAAACGGCACTGTCTATTCGCTCAACTGGATTCCTCTGGGTGGGTTTGTTCGCCCAGCAGGTGAAGATGATCCAAACGT
>JANQSK010000530.1 GCA_028284105.1 Anaerolineae bacterium | reverse complement strand
CATCAAGCAACCAGCTCGCCATCTCTTCAAACTCTGGTGACATGCCAGATTTTGTGTAGGGATCAACCGCATTTTTATAGGGTGAGATTTGAAAGCCTTCAACCTCAACGCCTACTTTTTCGAGCAGGTCTTTATAAAATGAAATTGAGGAATGAAACCCCATCACATCAAAAGAGGCACTTTGAGGGATAATAATTTTATCTGCAGCGGTTGCTAGATAATAATGTGCCGTTGCCAGTGTCGTCGTGTACACAACAACAGTTTTGCCAGCCTCTCTTAATCGCTCCATCCCCTGCCGAACCGATTGAAGCGAAGCAAATCCACCTCCCACACCTTGCAAAATGAACAGCACACCAGACACATTATCAGCTTGTTCAATAATTTTGAATCGACGAATTAATGTTTCTACGGTTAGGGAAGGCGTATTATTGATAGGAAGCTGTCTCTCAATAAAGGATTGCGGTGGGGCATCTCTCTCTGGCAATCCACCAGAAAGCGTCATGACCACATAGTCAATATTTTCATGACGCGCTTTCTTGATTGAGTTGGTGAGATCAATGCTCATCTTTTGCCAATCAAAACGAAGACTCTGCCACATATCAGACAGTTCATTGGAAAGTGATTTAAAAAAAGTTGGGGAACTATTTTGAGATTCTGACATTGAATTATTGTACAAGAAAATTGACGAATCTAAAGTGGTTCTTATCAAATTAGAACAAATACTTTCAAAGACCCATGACCCCAATCATGCCCCCCAACGCCCATTGCACTCTCCAGTTGAATACATAAAATATCTGATATGGCGATACAAGAAAGCGTTAACCGCGCTTTCGCCAGGGGAGCTAAACAAGACACAACCCAAACCAATAGACAGAGCACACTGTCTTTAATCAACTCCGCTGACGAAAAGAACGCTCACAATCAGCAAAAAGGAGCATCATTCACACTTGGTCTTCGGATCAAGCTCATTCTACCGTACCTCCTGTTGGCATTGGTTGTTGCTGTCACTGCTGCTTACATGGTTTCCAAAGTCGTCCTAAGTTCTTGGACGGAACGGTTTAACAACCAACTCCTCACTGCCGCTGACGAAGCCGCCGACACCGTTGTGACGTTCGAACAATCACAATTGGCGACCTGGCGTCAAATCGCCTTTACCCAAGGGCTTGCTGAGGCAATACGCTCAGAAGCTCGCACGGATCTCGATCGATTGGTACATCCAATCGCTGTTAATAACAATGCAAGCCGGATAGACATTTTAACTTTCTCTGGAACTGGCCTGTATCAATATGATTCGTATGGTCTTGGCATCAATGAAGTTCACTATGAAGCCTGGCCCTTGGTTCAACAAATTCAAACCGACCCCACTCAGCGCTATGCAGGATTACAGTGGGTCGATGGGGAAATTTTTCTTTTTACGGGAGGCAGTCTCAACACAGACGGGGAGGAGCCAGCCGGCATTATTCTTGTCGGTCTTTCCCTCAGTGATTTAGGAACTCAATTAGAAAATGCGGTGCTATCAGGTGTCACGATATATACGCTTGATGGAGAGCTACTGTTCAGCTCAATTGGCCAGGCCGATTTAAACGGCTTAGCTTTATCGGATGAAACGGCCGTATCAGTCATTGATACTCAAAATGAGCAAATGCTGTTACGCACTGTCGAGCCAGCAGGCGACACTTTTACACAAGTCTTGCTCCCATTTGAATTAAACAGTGGACAAGATGTCGCTATTTTAGGCATTAGCTTACGACAAGCACTTTTGGCCTCACCGCTTTATCCCGCAAGGAATGTCATTATTGCCATCTTTGGAACGGCCGTTGCCGCTACCATGTTGATTGGCTACGGATTGGCAAGCAATATTGTTCGACCTGTTGAACAACTGATGCTCGCCAATCAACAAGTGGCCAAAGGCAATCTTGACATTCAGCTCAATGCTCATAGCAATGATGAAATTGGGGAACTAACACGGAGCTTTAATCATATGGTTACGCAATTAAAACAAAGAAGATACATCGAAGACATGTTTGGCCGCTACGTGGGGGACGACATTGCTCAACACATCATTGAAGGAAAAGCTGATTTAGGGGGCCACTTGGCGTTTGCAACCGTACTCTTTGCAGATATTAGAGACTTTACAACCTATACAGAAAACACCGAGCTACAGGTGTTGATTGATGAGCTCAACGAATATTATGAATTAATGCAGGAAGCAATTGAACGGAATGGTGGCATCATCAACAAATTTGGTGGAGATTCAATACTTGCCTTATTTGGCACACCTCTTAAAAATGACAATCACGCTGCCAATGCAGTGGCCGCTGCTTATGAAATGATGGATAAGCTGGTGATTCTCAATCAGCGACGCCGTAACAGAAATGCCGTTCCATTTCGCATTGGAATTGGTGTCAATAGTGGTGAAATGATCGCTGGAAATCTCGGTTCTGAACGCCGTCGTGAATACACTGTGTTAGGTGATACGGTCAATACAGCGAGCCGCATGAGCGACCTCAATAAAAATTCACCCATTCACACCGTATTTGTCAG
>JANQSK010000424.1 GCA_028284105.1 Anaerolineae bacterium | reverse complement strand
TTGCACTTCATCCGCCCACAGTCGTGGGAAGAGTTTGAGGGCATCCGATTGGGCATTTTGAATGCGATAGAGTAAATCTTTTTCTTGCTCAAGCTTTTTGATTGATTCTTCTACGGCCGTTATTTGCTCGCGCATTTCTCGCTCGTGGCGGTTTGCTGTGGCCCAAAGCTGCACAGATTCAATTTCGTAATTTTTAAGTCGTTTTTGATTGTCTAAAACAAAATCATCCCACCGCTTTTGTAGACGGCGTGATTCTATGCGCAACATTTCTGTCGCTTCTCGCTGCAGGGTGTCGATTTGATCTTGCCACTGGCTAAGCGTTTGGACTGCCATTTGAGCCTGTTTGTAATAGTCTGAGATTTTGATCCATTCTTGGCTAAAGTTTTCGTATGCTTTGCCTTGCTCATCAATCTCGCGACGCCACGAATCAAGCTTCCGATTCCGTTCATACTCACCAATCTGAACTTGTTCCATCCAGTTCCGGGCGCTTTCTTCAACGGTGCGATTTTCTTCTTCGATTTTGGTGATTTTTGTCTCTTGGCGAAGCAAGCTGGCGTTTGTGGTATCAATGCGTACGAGCATGCGTTCAATATGTTTGGCCTGCTCGTGAATCGTGCCTTGCACTTCGGAGATCGATTTGTTGTTGTATTTCTCTTTTTCTTCGAGGTAGGTGTGGAAGTTTTGAAGGTCGTCTAAACGGCCGTTTAAACTATTATAATTCCCCTGTAACGTGCCCACCATCGTGGCTAAGCGCGTTTCCTCTGCGCGGCGTAAGTCGAGATCTGTTCGCAATTTGAGAATTTCCCCAATTTGAGAGCGTAAATCTGCAATTTCGCGTGTTTGTGCTTCATGTTCAACGCGTCGAAGCCGATCCAACTCATTTTCAGATTGGATACGACGTTCATCATATTGGTCAATCATTTTGACCAAATCATCTTTAAAGTTAGCAAGTTCTGCATCAACCTGCTGAATGCGCAACAATTGGGCAGATGTATTGGCAAGCTGCTTTTCCAAATCGGTGATGCGTTTTTCACGGGTACTAATTTCACGTTCTTGGAGCGTCGTGCGTTGGTCAAGCTCGGTGAGTCGCTTCGACATTTTACGTCGCTCATCTTCGAGCCATTCCACACGATTGAGTAGTTCGCTAATGGTTTGTTCTTGGACGACACCATTTCCGTTATTATTCGCCATGATGGTCTCCTTATAAGCGATGCTTCATAGGCAAACGCTTTCTCATTCCTGATGAATTATACAAGTGTTGTGAACTGTGTGCGAGAGGGGTTTAGTACGGGCTTATTTTGGTACATTGTGAGCTTGAATGAGTTACCCTGTCACACCTGCCCCTTTCCGCTACAATTCTGCCTATGAAAATTGGAATTGATTGCCGCTTGCCCTATTATCAAATGGGTGGAATTAGCCAGTATGTGCTCCATTTACTCCCCGCATTGGCAGAAATCGATCAAGAAAATCAATATACGATTTTCCACAGTCGAAAAGACGGCCGTTCCTATCAACCCAATCCGTCAAACTTTAACCGTGAAAATTTATGGACTCCCTGTCATCATCGTGTTGAGCGCCTTGCTTTGAGTGCTGAACTGGCACGACATAATCTTGATCTGTTTCATAGCCCTGATTTTATTCCGCCTCAACGTGGGGGGAAGCGTCATTTGATTACGGTTCACGATTTGAACTTTATTTTTCACCCTCGATTTTTGACAGCTGAAAGCCTCCGCTACTATGCTGGGCAAATTAGGTGGGCAGTAGAAAAAGCGGATCATATTTCGGCAGACAGCCACGCCACCCGTCAAGATAACATTGAGCAGCTTAATGTACCCCCTGAAAAGATCACGACCGTACACTTATCTGTCAATCCGATTTATCAACGGCCGTATTCCCAAGAAGAGATCAACGAGACATTAAAAGCACATAATTTGCCCCGTGGCTTTATCCTTGCTGTAGGAACCTTGGAGCCTCGCAAAAATTATCCCACCTTGATTCGAGCTTATGCCAAACTTAGAGCAGAAACGGCCGTTGATGTGCCGCTCATCATTGTGGGTGGCAAGGGGTGGATTTATGAAGAGATCTTCAACACGATTGATCAGTTGGGTTTAAAAGAATACGTTCGTCATTTGAGTGGTGTTTTTGATGAACAGTTGGCACATCTTTACCATAGCGCAGGGGTTTTGGTGACGCCTTCCCATTATGAAGGGTTTGGACTGCCCGCGTTAGAAGCTATGAACTGTGGCTGTCCAGCTATTGTCAGCCGGCGCGGGTCGTTGCCCGAAATTGTGGGTCCGAAAGGGATCATGATTGATGATCCTGATGATACGGATGTCTTAGCAGAGGCCATTGACCGTGCTTTAAATGATAGTCAGCATCGACAAACCATGATTGAAAATGGATATGAGCACGCAAAAACCTTTTCATGGCGAAAAGCGGCACAGCTTACGCTCAACTTGTACAAAAAGGTGATGAAATAAAAACGATGGAAGAGGTTGATCAAGTTTTAGAGTTCATGATTGAAGTCGAAAAGCTCAAAGGGGTGCTTCGTAAATCACAACCTGTTGGATTGGATCGGTATGAAAATTCAGCCGAGCACAGCTGGCATGTTTGCTTAGGGGCGCTCATGCTTTATCCCTATGCCAATGAACCTGTTGATATCAATCGGGTGATTCGAATGTTGTTGATTCATGATTTAGGTGAAATTGATGCCGGTGATGTCATCATCTATTCAAGCGAGACGGTAAAGCAAAAAGGGGATGAAGAAGCGGGTGTGGAGCGATTGCTCAAAATGCTCCCAGAAACATCAAACGACGATTATTTATCGTTGTGGAAAGAGTTTGAGGCGGGAGAAACGGCCGATTCCAAATTTGCAAAGGCGGTTGATCGTATACCGGCTCTTTTGCAAAACATTCATCACGATGGGAAGGGATGGAAAGAAAACAACATCACAAAAGAGATGGTGTTTGGACTAAACAGTCAACGAATCTCAGCTGGAGGCCAGCCAATTTGGTCTGCAATGGAGAAGAAATTAAAAAAAGCGGTTGAAGACGGCCTTTTTTGATACACTTTTTTGATGTCCCAGATTTTACTGCTTACTCCTCAACTGCCGTATCCACCACATCAGGGAACAAGCCTTCGAAATTATCACATCATTTGTGGGTTAGCGCAGAAACATACGGTGTCGCTACTTTCATTTGTTGAGGAAAATCAATCGATAGACGAGCTGCAAATTGAGCCACTTTTAGAACAAATCGATCAGCTAGAAACCGTTTCGGTTCCGAAACGAACCTCTCAAAAGCGGTTGGTTCAATTAGTCACAACGTCGCAACCCGACATGGCGCATCGGTTGGCGAGTTCGGTTTTTGAAGTGAAGTTGAGGGCATTATTGAATGAACGGCCGTTTCACATCATTCAAATTGAAGGGATTGAACTGGCTCGTTATATTCCCATCATTCGTCAAGTTAGCCCCCAAAGCAAGATCGTCTTTGATAATCACAACGCTGAAACAGAGCTCCAGCACCGCAACTTTCTGACGGATATTCGGAGATTAAAACGGCTACCTGCCGCCATCTATTCTTGGATTCAAGTTCAGCGGTTGAGGCGATTTGAACGTTGGGCTTGCTTGGAATCTGACGGGGTAACGGCCGTATCTGAGGCAGATGCTGATTTGCTAGAGACTTTAATTGGTCAATCAGAAAAGTCGGTTGTGGCAATTCCAAATAGCATCGATATTACCCAATATCAACACCAGGTTGACACACCGATCCCGTTTGACTTGATTTTTGCAGGCAAAATGGATTATCGGCCTAATGTAGATGCGGTGCTTTGGTTTGCGGAGCAGGTGTGGCCGTATATTGTGGAAAAACGGCCGTTGACGACTTGGGCGATTGTAGGGCAAAAGCCACACGAACGCTTGATGGGTTTGAAAGAACAATCGGGTATCACGTTGACTGGTTTTGTGGAGTCGATGCAGCCGTATTGGCATGGTGCACAGATCGCAATCATGCCTTTTCGCATAGGCAGTGGCACACGTTTGAAAATAATCGAAGCGATGGCATCGGGAACGCCCATTGTGAGTACACCAGTTGGGGCAGAGGGCTTCCCTGTGACATCAGGCCAAGAACTTGTGCTGGCGGAGCTTGCTCATGAAATGGCAACGGCCGTTTTGTCCCTTCTGGATAATCCTGAAAACCGGACGAAACTAATATTAAACGCCACTGAATTTGTAAAGCAGTATGATTGGCGGCAAGTCGTGGGGCGATTTGAAACTCTATATCAAGATATTAAGTCCTAAATACAGCATTGTATTTTGCCACGACATTTAATTACTTTGCTCATCCTAAAATCATCTACGAAAGTTAATGACCCTCAGCTAATATCCAATTTCTTGACTGAATGGAGTAAGGTTGTTCCACTAAATTGATCGTTGGATCAATGAGGAGTTGACTCGAGCGACCATTCCAACTGACATATGCTTCTGCTGAAATGGAGACTGGATTTTCATATTGCGTTGCTAAAAAATGAGCAAACTGCAAGATCATATCTGGCTGAAATGACATTTGCCGAACCTGTTGATGGGTTAGGAATTCAGATGGAGATACAGTTTCCTGTTCACCCGTTTCCTCATCAACAATGAAATAGGTGACGTAGCCCGTTTTTTCGGCCAGCATGACCCGCCATGAAAAGCGATACCCTTCTTCAGTCCAAAGGACATTGCCCGGATACATTAAATGTCTCATGGGCATAATGAACTGGAAGCAGAAGAACAATATTAAAACACCAATCAAAGGTTTTTGATAGTGAAAAGTGGTTTGAGAAGTGTTCTCTTTTGAGTTGTTTGATTGCTCCCAAAAGTTTCTCCATTTGAAAAAAACCAAAGTGATGCCTATCATGATCCAAGGGAACATGCCGATGTTAAACAATACGGCCGTAAAGATATGAAAAACAACAACAGCGATGTACGCATAAGGGCGACTTCGCTTCCAAAAAAGCCAAAATGGAATCGTGAGATCAAACAGAAGCCCAGCCCAGCTCATTACATAGGCAACCCACAAAAAGTCAAACAATGGCCCTATGATCGGCAAACTTGCGTTCGCGGGAAGCCACACCGCTAAAGGCATGGCGTTAACTATCCAATCCCCATTAATTTTGGCAATTCCAGCAAAAAAATAAACCAATCCAATTTGGATCTGGAGCGTATAAACCATCCAAGCTGGTACTGAAGATAACGGAGTCTCCAATTTAAATTGGCAATCAAGCGAAAAGTTTTGATTTAATGGCATCCAAATCAATAAAAAGGAGAAGAGCGACACAAAATAGTAATGGTTGAGATAAAACGTCTTGTCGATCAGCTCAACATAGGTGAAGAACAGGAAAAACAGGATGATTGCGGGACGATAAAATAATCCTAGGGTGATGAGAATGGCAAGGATTGCTAAAGTGATGAATATAAACCACATGCCCGCAGGGGGGAAGGGTTGAATCCAGTTAAATCCTAAATAGGTGAAGTGGAATTGTGGCAGAACATAAAACTCTGTTATCCATCCACGCCACATAAAGCGAATCATGCTCGCAAACATCATCAAGCCAAACAAAACTCGTATCACGATAAGGGGCGCGATTGGAACAGGTCTTAAAAGTGCTTTAAGAGTGCGTTTATTTAATTTTGTTCTAGCAAAAGG
>JANQSK010000509.1 GCA_028284105.1 Anaerolineae bacterium | reverse complement strand
ATTGGAGTCGAGATGTCTCTGTGGATCAGTGGAAAAATCAAGTCTATCGTCTTGCGAAACGCCTTCCTGCCCTTGAAATACCGAACCAACCGCGTGGTGTTGTTGATTTATATGATGTGGCTGATGATTGGATTCCCATTTATGACAAATCGAGCCTGCCCGGTTATTACATGGCAGTAGGCACCAGCGGAAATCAATTTAAAAATGCGGGGCCTGTTGGTTTGTTGATGACCAAGCTTATAACGGCCGTTGAAAATGGACACGATCAGGACAACGATCCGCTCAAATACAATGCCGCCTATCTTGGGTTTGAAATTGACACCGGTTTCTTCTCACGTCTTCGTGAAATCAACACCGACAGTAGTTTTTCGGTAAGCGGATAGTCACTCAAAGTTGGGCTTGACCCGATCACAACTACATAGTTTATATTGGTTGCCTTGTTTATCACATCAGTGTCGTGTACCCTGAGCCTGTCGAAGGGCACATCGCACTTATACAACACAGGCAACCTCATGACATTAACTGACTCACAATTTATTGAGCAATTTGAAAATACAAGCTTAAACCCTGCCTACTTCAATCATCGTGGTCATTTGCGCTTAGTTTGGCTTTATCTTAATCAATATGATTTAACCCAGGCAATTGAAAAGACTGCCGATGGCATTAACGCATATGCGAATTCTCTGGGAGCCAGCGACAAATATCATCACACTGTCACAGAAGCCGTTGTAAAAATAGCAAATGAGCGTATCATCGAACAGCAACCCACCGATTTCGATTGCTTTTTAACCGAAAATCATGATATAGTGACCGACCTTATTGGGGTTTTAAACTCTTACTACAGCCCAGAACGATTACAATCTAAAGAAGCAAGAACAACTTTCGTTGAACCCGATATACGGCCGTTGGCAGGAATAACCTAGTTTGTTTTTAATTACTGTTGGGTGTTCAAATCCCAGCATTATTATTTGGAGGCAAAATGGAACCTATTTATGATCAAATTGGTATCAACTATTCCGTTTCACGTGGGACCGACCCCAAAATTGCAAAGACGCTTTATGCTGAATTGGAAGGAGCCACGCGAATAATCAATATTGGTGCTGGCACAGGCTCTTATGAACCTGTGCATATCGATTTAGTTGCTGTAGAACCCTCATCCGAAATGATCGCCCAACGTCATCAAGATGCGCATCCTGTAAAGCAAGCCTCCGCTGAAAAGCTGCCTTTTGATGACAACACATTCTCACATGCAATGACGATCCTTTCAATGCATCACTGGGTCGACAAGCCTGCTGCATTTGCTGAGATCAATCGCGTCGCAACTGACAAATTTGTAGCCATCACATGGGACCCCCAATCTGAGCCATTCTGGCTGACTCGCGATTATTTTCCAGAAATCTATGAGATGGACAGGGCGATTTTCCCTTATTTGGATGAGTTCGTTGAGCATTTTGATGACGTCAAAATGGAAACGCTCTTAGTTCCCAGCGATTGTGAAGACGGTTTTTTCGCAGCCTTTTGGAAAAGGCCGGGTGCCTATCTTGATCCCAAGGTACGCCAAGCCACTTCTCCATTTTCAAATGTCGAAAATCTCGATGAATCCTTACAGCGACTAGAAGATGATTTAAAAAGTGGCGCATGGGCAAAAAGAAATGAAGCGTTTTTATCTGCTAATGCTTGGGATGTTGGGTATCGTCTCATTACAGCAAAGATTAGAAAATAAATCCTTTACTGCTTAATTTCAGTCACGTCTTCGTATTAACCCTTAGTCATTAGAACCTGAACCCAATTTATAAGTAACACGATTGACAGAGCCTGTCGAAGCTTGGTTTTTGAAGGTTGCCTTTACCAAGCCTCTCGACAGGCTCACAGGATCAACAGGCTCTTCATCTTTTGAGACAAAACATTTATGAAAACAATCGGTCAGCTTGCAAAACAGGTCGGATTATCACGTGGCACACTTTTACATTACGACAAAATTGGACTCTTAACTCCATCCGCGCGTACAGAGAGCAATTACCGTGCTTACTCTACCCAAGATATGCGTCGGCTTGAGCAGATCATGATCTATCGGGAAGCAGGACTGCCACTTGAGCAGATTACCGAATTACTCAATAAGCCCAAAAACGATTCGGCTTCCATCTTGATTGAACGGCTCGATAAAATTAATCATGAAATTTCAAAATTGAGGCAGCAACAGCAAACGATCCTCAGTCTAGTTGGAAATGAGAACTTTTCCCAAAACACCCGCTCAATGAACAAAGCGCAATGGGTTTCTCTCTTAAAATCAGCGGGTTGGTCAAATGAGGATATGGGCCGCTGGCATGCCGTTTTTGAACGGGATTATCCAGAAGCCCATCAAGATTTTCTTGAATCGCTGGGGATTGACTCACATGAAATCAAAGCTATTCGTTCGATACCAATAGATTGATTCCCCCTGGAGGCTGGGCCTGTCAAAGCCCTTATTAATTTTTAAATCGCCTTCGACAAGCTCAGGCTACGCGCACCAACTTTATGTCACCCCCCCCTCTATAAAGCGATACATAATCGGAGTGCATCGTACACGGCCGAATGTATCGTTCGGCTGCTCACGGCGTCACCAATTCTGTGTAGCTCAAATCCAGATGAATCCCCTTCTGTCCTTGGTTGGGGCTGAACGGCAATTAGCGCATTGACATCAGTGACGCCCTTATTCCAGGCATGTTCTCTAAGGTCATGATACAAATCAGCCACGGGCTGAGTACCTTGTTCAACAAAAACATGATCAACTTGATAACTATGCATTGTGTCAGTGAGCTCATTTGAAAAGGTGGCTTTCAGATGGGCACCTTCTTTCTTAACTTCTCGCAAATGCAAATCGACATCGATCTGAATACCCAATTGAGCAAACCGCTTCCGATGGATCACACGTTGCGCATATCCCATATCTTCAGCTAGCAAGCCATCTAAAGAAACAAACTGAACATCCGCACCATACGTCGCTAACTGGGCTGCTACCACTGGGGCATTGTGTTGGCCTAATCCATCGTAAACAAGCACCACTTTATTCGTAAATTGCTCAGGATTTTGTAGAGCATCCCATGTTGAATGGCAATACTCGGTTCCTTTAAATTCACTGATATACGGTTTTCCCCCTGTGGCAATAATCACGACATCTGGTTGCTCTGCGGTAATTGTGTCAGCATTTGCCCGATGATTGAGTCTAACATCGACACCTAAAATATCGAGTTCATTTTCACGCCAGGTGACAATGCCCTGTAACGGCCGTCTAAAGGTTGTTTGGGTGGATAAGTTAATCTGTCCCCCAAGCTTGTCAGAAGCTTCAAACAAAATCACCTCATGACCACGCTCAGCACTCACCCGGGCAGCTTCCATACCAGCCACACCGCCACCAACGACAACGACTTTCCGTTTTTTAAACGCCAGTGGAATTTCATGTGGGATTTTGGCTTCTCTAGAGGTGGCCGCATTATGAATACAGATGGCTGGATCATGCGCTTGGCAAACTT
>JANQSK010000490.1 GCA_028284105.1 Anaerolineae bacterium | reverse complement strand
CTTTTATCAATGGCTTTAATCAGCACTATTTTGCTGATGTGACCCAGGGCTGGTTGTCTATTAAGTGCATGTTTAATGGAGAAGCTCATTATGCGCTGGAAAACGGCCGTATCACCGTCAACGATGCCAACTATCTGATTCTCAACGACAATCAACCTTATCAAATCACGATCGATAGCCCACACACGGTTGAATCCTTCTGTGTCTTTTTTCCACAATCTTGGGCCAGCGAAGTGATGCGGCAGTTTACTGATTCTCTTGATGCCCGTCTTGATGATCCGGCTCGAGAAACGGCCGTGTTGTTCCACAATGTCAATCATCACCATGACAATACGGTCACCCCTATCATTCAAGAACTTCGAGTTGGAAGGAAAAACGGCCGTGTTGACGACTTTTGGCAAACAGACAAGCTCTACACTCTGCTTGAGCGAGTCATTCTTGTTCAAAAAGAGGTGCATCATGAAATTTCTAGATTGCCAGCCATACGAAAAACCACTCGCGAAGAGCTGTTCAGACGGTTAAATCAAGGGCGCTCATTTATTCACGACAACTATCAAAATCCCATCTCCCTTCAAGAGATTGCACAAAATGCCTATCTGTCACCATATCATTTTTCACGCAACTTCAAACAGCTCTTTGGAACAACGCCCCATGGTTATTTAACACAACGCCGATTATCAAAGGCCCAATCTCTTTTAAAACAATCTAACTTATCCATCACAGACATTTGCTTTGACGTAGGATTTCAAAGTGTTGGATCGTTTAGTACTTTATTTCAACGCCACTTTGGCGTCTCACCAACCCAATTTAGGAAGGAAGCACAATGACATTAAATATTCAATCCATTGGGCAAATCAATATTCCAGTCAAAGATTTAGATAAGGCCACCGACTTTTATCAAAACACCTTGGGACTTCAATTTGTTTTTCAGGTCCCCAATATGATGTCATTTTTTGATTGTGCTGGTGTACGTATTATGTTGGCCGTTCCTACTTCTCCAGAGTTTGATCACCCCAGTTCCGTTATTTACTATCGTGTTCCAGATGTTCATGCCGCGTTCGATGAGCTAACCTCGAAAGAGGTAACGTTTACTCAGAACCCACATTCTGTAGGACAAATGGGAAATGTTGATGTGTGGATGGCATTTTTTAATGATACGGATGGCAATCATTTAGCCATCATGAGTGAGGTAATAATCGATGAGTCTTGAGGAAAAAGAACGCTTACCAGAAGAAATGGTTTTTGAATTTGTCAAAGTCTCCCACGGCGGTTTTGAGCGGGTCAAAGAAATGCTTGAACAGGAGCCTGCCTTAGTTAACGCCTGTTGGAATTGGGGCGGAGATGATTGGGAAACGGCTTTGGGTGCCGCTGCACACACAGGGCAAAAAGAGATTGCTGAATATTTACTCTCTCATGGCGCTCGAATGGATCTGTTTTGTGCGGCGATGTTAGGCAAAATGGATATTGTGAAAGCCTATATTGCAGATGACCCAGCTGTTGTTCATGTGAAGGGTCCGCACGGGATTCCCTTAATTGTTCATGCAAAAGCCGGTGGGCAAGAAGAAATTGTTTCGCTTATCCAAGAACTGATGTAGCTTAAACGCTTTAGAATGGAGGTTGATAAGTTGACGCTCTCGCTTTTCCGCTTTACCATCATCTGAGTGAAGGATGGTGCTGATGGGAAAACAAAAAGCGACTTATTGCAGAATTTGTGAAGCGGCATGTGGTTTAGTAGCTGACATTGATGAATATGGTCAGGTTAGCTCTCTCAAACCGGATAAAAATCACCCTGTCAGCCAAGGGTTTGTCTGTGCCAAGGGTACCCAGTTCGCAAAGCTAGCCTCCCATCCTGAACGACTCACACAGCCTCTAGTACGTGATGAAAACGGCCGTTTATCCCCCACAAGCTGGGACTCAGCCATCACCCAAGTTAAACAAGCTTTAAACCCCATCATTGAAAAGGTTGGACCTCACGCAGTGGGCGTCTATTATGGGAACCCTATGCTTTTTAATTCGATAGGGCTGATTAGCATGCTGCGCTTTAATCGCACTTTAGGCACGCGAAACGTTTTTTCCTCATTTAGTCAAGATTGCAACAATAAATTTAAAGCGGGCCAACTCGTTCATGGTGGCGAGCTAATTCAACCGATTCCTGATTTAGAGCACGCCGAGCTGGGTCTCTTTTTTGGGTTTAATCCAGCCATTAGCCAAGGTAGTTTTGTGCATTTAGATGGTGGGTCAACGGCTTTTGACCGATTTAAAGCGCGCGGTGGTCAATCGATTTGGGTTGATCCAAGACGTTCTGAGTCAGCCAAGCGCTGGGGTGAGCATCTCCCCATTCAGCCAGGCACCGACCTATTTTTGATGCTTTCGCTTCTAAACGAATTTGCAGACGATGTTAAACTCACGCATCAAATCAATGGGCTTGAGGAGCTTCTCGAATTAGCCAAACAGTATCCAGCTGAAAAAACGGCCGTTTTTACCTATATTCCCCCTGAAACCGTCAAACAAATTGCACAACGGATTAAATCCGCAGAGGCAACCACTTTCCATCTGTCCGTTGGTGTCAATATGGGGCCGTTTGGCACGTTGACCTATGTTGCTATGCAAGCTTTAGCCTATTT
>JANQSK010000050.1 GCA_028284105.1 Anaerolineae bacterium | reverse complement strand
AAAGATTGTTTACCCGTTGGGGATTTCGCGAAATTCTAGAGAAAGGTGCCGCCTCCGTTCTTCAAGCTGACCCGTGTCATGCTGGGGGCATTAGCGAAGTGGTTAAAATAGGGCGTATGGCTGAAACTTATTATGCTGGATTAGCACCACACAATCCATATGGACCGGTCGCGACGGCTACCTGTGTACAAATTGATTGCGTTGCTCAAAATTTTGTCATTCAAGAGATGATTGATCCAGTTGTTGCTCCAAAAGCTCAATCCGTTGTGAAGGAACCTCTTAAAGTGATTGATGGATATATTGAACGGCCGTTAACGCCGGGTATTGGTGTAGAAGTTGATGAAGAGGCTTGCCTTAAAACAAATCCGGATTTTTCAACAGCAGCAATTCGTAAAAGAACACTTGAGCATTATGGGGCTTATTTCGAAGATGGTAGTGTGGCTGATCTGTAAGCGACCAAATTGGAGGAAATATGTATCTCACGAAGCATAAGACAGATAAGGGAATGAGGTGGGCTTTAAACGGCCGTTATTTACCGACATCTTTCCGACTAGACACTTTGTTGAGTTTGGAAAAAACGGCCGTTTTTGAGCAACTAAGCAAGATGACATTGGGAGAAACGGCCGTTGATGCTTTAGTTGCCCCCATTGAAGAACACCAAGAAATTTGGGCGTGTGGTGTGACTTATTTGCGAAGCCGCGAAGCACGCAAAGCAGAATCAGATGTAGCAGATGTGTATGAGCGCGTCTATGATGCTGAACGGCCAGAACTGTTTTTCAAATCAATCGGTTGGCGCGCCCAAGGCCATATTCAACCGGTTAGAATTCGCCAAGACAGCAGTTGGGATGTCCCAGAACCGGAGTTTACATTGGTTGTGAACGCACATCAGGAAATTGTGGGTTATTGTGCCGGTAATGACATGTCTTCTCGTTCTATCGAAGGGGAAAACCCCCTCTACTTGCCTCAAGCAAAAATGTATAACCAATCGTGCGCCATTGGTCCAGGGTTGATGCTGTCTGAGAGCACTCCTTTGAATGAACTGGCTATTCAATTGACGATTTTACGCCAGGAAACGGCCGTATTCACAGGTGAAACAAATATCTCCCAAATGAAACGCAAACCTCAAGAGCTTGTTGAATGGCTTTTCCGAGAGATGGATTTCCCTCACGGTGCACTGCTCATGACTGGCACAGGCTTGGTTCCAGATGACGACTTCACCCTCAAATCAGGGGATGACGTTCAAATTACCATTGGTGATTTAACTTTGGAAAACTCTATTTTATGAAACTGCTAATTTTAGGCGGTACTCGCTTTGTGGGACGGGGCATTGCGCAAGCTGGGCTTTCGGCAGGGCATGAGCTCACGCTATTTAATCGTGGTAAAAGCAACCAGGGATTATTCAAAGAAGTTGAAACGCTGATTGGTGACCGGGATGGAGGATTAGATGTTCTCAAGCACCGGTATTGGGATGCCGTCATTGATTGCTCAGGGTATGTACCCCGTCTGGTAGGGGATTCAGCAAAATTGTTGGCTGATGTGGTGGCGCAGTATACGTTAATCTCTTCAATCTCCTCTTATGCAGATTTTTCTCAACCGGGCATCGATGAACAATCCCCTCAAGCAACCTTAGCTGACCCAACTGTTGA
>JANQSK010000482.1 GCA_028284105.1 Anaerolineae bacterium | reverse complement strand
GGGGCGGCAGATATTTCAATGCGTGCTTTTGATCCCCGCCGTTTTGGAACCTGGGTAGATGAAAACTGGCGTATTAACAAAGCCCGTGAAGATTATTTGTTGCGCCACGAAACACCATTCCCCGGCTTGGATCGGCCTGATTGTCGCCCCCTTAAATCCACTCCGCTTTTTGAGACCCTAAAAGAGAAAGGGGCAGTCTATCAGGAAGTTTATGGTTGGGATCGGCCGTTTTGGTATGCACCTGAAGGGACACCCCGTGAGCACATCCACTCATTCCGTCGGACTGAGCTGTTTGAAATTTTGCGCGGTGAATGTTTAGGTCTGCGTGAGAATGCAGGCATTGCTGATCTCAGTGCCTTTGGCAAGATTGATGTTGTCGGCGCAGATGCCCATGCATTTTTAAACCGCATGTGCGCGAATCGCATTCGCAAAAAACAAGGCGCCATTGCTTTAACACAGCTACTATTGCCAAACGGCCGTGTTGAAGGGGAAGCAACAATCACAACCCTTGGTGAAGGTCATTTCTACCTCGTTTGTGCAGCGGTTCGTGAACAGGCCATGGTGGATTGGCTAGAGCAGAATATTGCAGAAGGTGAAGATGTTCAAATTCAAAACGTTTCTGATGATTGGGGTGTGATTGCCCTTAGTGGCCCCAAAAGTCGGGATATTTTGAGTCAAGCCACCGAGGCACCATTAGATAACGCCAATTTCCGTTGGTTGACTGGTCAAGTGATTGATGTCGCTGGCGTGTCCCTTCGGGCTTTGCGCGTCAGCTATGCGGGTGAACTTGGTTGGGAATTGCATACGCCGATACAAGAGATGTTGCCTGTTTACGAAGCATTGGTTGCCGCAGGTGACCCCATGGGGATGGTTCATGTCGGGTCTGCCGCATTAAACGCTTTGCGGATGGAAAAGGCGTACCGGTCAGGTAGTGAGTTGACCAATGAAGTGACGATGGCAGAAGTTGGCCTGCTCAATTTTGCCCGTATGGATAAAGAGTATTTAGGTGTCGAAACTAATCGTCGTGAAGCAGAAGAGGGCGTGAGCAAATGGGTGTTAGCCTATCTCAAGCTGGATGATGCTGTAACGAAAGAAGTTGGGGCAGATCCGGTTGGTGGTGAGTCGATTTGGTATAACGGCCGTTCTGTGGGCACCATCACCTCAGGTGGCTACGGATACTCAGTGGGAGCGCCACTCTACTTTGCCTTCACCAAACCGGAAGCGGGTCAATCTGGGAATGAGCTTGAAGTGCTTGTGCAGGGGACAAAGATACCTGCCGTTGTATTAGGTGAACCCGCATTTGACCCAGAGAGCAAGCGACCAAGAGCATAATTGAATTTTAGATTTACGATTTACGGGCGGTATGTCTCGTAAATCGTAAATCGACAATCGTAAATGGAGAGGATTATGGATAATGAAAGATATGAAAAAGGGCTTGCCATGCGCAAGTCAGTATTAGGGGTAGAGTACGTTGAGGCCTCACTAGCAAAAGCCGACGACTTTACACGGCCGTTTCAAGAAGTTATCACCGAATTTTGTTGGGGATTTGGCTGGAGCGATGAACGAATTCCACCCAAGACGCGCTCATTTATGAACCTAACAATGATTGCGGCATTAAACCGCATGGAAGAGTGGGAATTGCATATGCGTGGCGCCTTGCGAAATGGTGTTACCAAAGGTGAGATACAAGCGACGATTCATCATATATCAATTTACTGTGGGATTCCAGCAGGGTTAAATTGCCAGCGTATCGCAAAGCGGGTCTTTGCTGAATTAGAATCAGAAGATTCGTGAGAACATACATTTAATTGAAGATTGCTTATTGATTATTAACGGGTGATGGCTCTATCCGAACCAATTTTGCTTGGGTCACAAGCCGCTTGTCGTATTCACGGTCAGATGCGTCCCATTCGGAGCAGGTGGCAAGTATGAGCATTTCTCCGTCGGCTTCATAGAGAGAATCAACTGAAGAAGGATGGACGAGTAAGATACGAGAAACTTCGTACACATAATCTTGTCCTCCCCAGCGGTAAATAATCTCTTCACCGTGCTCGACACGGATAAGATTGGCAAATGGACCAACGCCGGGCCAAGGGACAGTGGCATGTCCAACCAACGTCATAGCATGGCCTTGATTTGGTGATTCGCCTGTGGTTTGTAAATGGCCTACTTGGGTTCCTAAATCTTCGATGTCCCATTGACCCGACACAACAGGTACTTTAGCAATGTCCTGAATGAGCCCAAGCGAGGGGATGAGCAGCTGTGCATTTTCTAATGGTGCAATCTTCAATGAATCTACGGATAAGCTTGCAATGCTTTTATTCTCCTTAAATATGAAAGGTTGGTCAGTTTGGACTTGATAAGTCAGTCCTTGGGCTTCTAAAGATTTGAGGATTTCAGGCGAAAGAGTGGGTAGATTAGCCGGTTGATTCGGTTTCCAAACAATTCCTAACTCTGGACTTTCAATCGGTTGTTGAGGTGTGGTGCTGTTCTTAGATTCTAGTTGATTAACCCACTGGCTCATTTGATCGTATGGGAAAAGCCAAAGCACTCCGAAGACAAACCAGAAGATGGCGAACAACCCAAATAGGCAGATCACGCTTTTTTCTAACTCCGACTTTTGAGCAAGCTGTTGTTGAAACATTTAGGGGCTAGGTTTCCAAAGTGTATAGAGGCTTCCAATCAGGATGACAAAGACGACGCTCCATAAAACCAGAAAGCCATTGTTTGAAATGACAGGCCCACTACCGAGAGATGGAATGGCGTCAGGGGTAGCTTCTACTTGAGTGGCTGGATTGGCAGGCGCACCACCTGATTCATCATTAATAGGAGCAGGTTCGGATGTGGGTTGAACGGGTGCTCCTGCAACGGCCGTTTCTGTTGCCACTGGCGGTATGGTTGATGTAGCGGATGGCGAAACGACTGTGGGGGTATTGGTGCCTTCAACCGGGGCGCCACCGTCTACTGTGGGAACAGGTGTATGGGTTTGCGTTGCGGTTGGAGACGCAGTGGCGGTGTTTGTGGGAATAACTGTGTTGGTGGGAACGGCCGTGTTGGTTGGAATCGGCGTATCTGTAGGAATAGGAG
>JANQSK010000479.1 GCA_028284105.1 Anaerolineae bacterium | reverse complement strand
AATGCATCCGATTATCAAACATTGTCAGCCATTGCAGCCCATGCAAGTGTCACTATTAAAAATGCACGGCTTTATTCTGATGCTCGGGCGTTGGTTGATATTGGTGAGCGTGATTTCGAAACGGCCGTTTCACTTCGAGAGGCGATTGGAGATATTAGCACCTCACTTGAAAAAGATGAAGTTGCTGATCAGCTTCTGATTTCGCTTCAAAAAGTTATTCGATATCGCCAGGCGTGGACAATATTAATCTCTGGTCAAAATATTGAATACGTTTTTGGGCGAGGGGATGATCAAGAACCTTTAAAAATTTCAAACAAAGCGTTCAGAGAAATTTGGGATGGCCATCCTTGGATAGAAAAGGTCATAAAAACAAAAGAAATACTCTATTTTTCTGACGTAGAAAAAGAACCAGAATGGCAAAAACAAAGCCATCATCAAAAAATTCAGTCATGGCTTGCAGCACCGCTGCTTGCAGGAAAAAGATTGCTGGGTATCCTTATAATTGAAAGTGAATTAAAAAATGCTTTTGATACGCATAGTGAGTGGATCGTATCTAGTCTCGCAACCCATGCCGGTGTTGCCATCCAAAACGCGCAGCTCTTTCAACAGACCCAACAACAGCTCTTGGAATTAGGGACGCTCCACCAGGCCAGCGCAACCATGACTGCAAATCTTGATCAAAAAGCCGTTCTTCAAACAGTCTCTACTGAAATGGTAAATGCCCTTCAACTCGATAGTTGTACTATCTTTGTTTGGGATAATGTTGCCACACAGTTTTTATTGGCTGCTCATAAAAGTAAATATTCAGAGTTTAATCAAAGTAATCAAGAAAATCTGCAGGTTGGGTTGGGTATCGTACAAGGTTTAGAAAATTTTCAACTCATCCAAAATGTATTAGAAACTCGGCAAATCATTATTTTACGGTCGGACGAAATCGAATCGGAAGAAGAGCAAGAGTTGCTCGATGCAGCCAAGCTGAAATCGATGATGCTTGTTCCACTTGTTCGCCGTGAACTTGTAATGGGGTTATTAGCGATGGGTCAAATTGACGAACCAAAAACATATAGCGATCGACAACTGCGTTTAGCACAGAATTTATCGGGTCAAGCGGCCGTGGCCATTGAACACTCTCGGCTTTATGGCCAGGCGCAACGCCGAATTGATGAGCTATCTACCTTTCATGAGATCGTTTTAAAATTAAACTCACCATTACAGCTTAGGGCTGTATTGGATACGATTACAGAATCTGCCCTCAAGCTAATTGATGCCACCAATCTCCACATTTTTCTCTACGATCAAAAAACCAAACAATTTACCGAAGGTTCTGCATTATGGCGAGATGGTCGCCGGGCCGCCGCAGTTACGAAGCCACGTGCCAATGGTAAAGGTCTCACGGCATCGGTCGTGCAACAAGGTCAACCCATTGTCATTAATAACGCTGCTGAACATGAATATTATCAATCACCCGAGTCACAAGCTTGGGGGATTTATGCCATTGCTGGATTCCCTTTGAAATATGGTGAAGAGGTGCTCGGCGCGTTTACGATGACATACCTTCATCCTCATACCTTTACAGATGATGAATTGTTATTGTTAAACCTTTTGGCAGAACAGGCAGCTGTTGCTGTTCGAAACGCTAGTTTATATGCTGACTCACAACGGAGCCTTAGAGATATGTCTGCTTTAGTGGATATGGCTAAGCAAGTGACTAGCGATTTGAAACTTTCGCCTGTACTTCAAACGACAGTTCAAATATTGCGTGGTTTAATGAACGCACGTGCTAGCACCATTATTATGTTGTCGGGAAACAAGCAAGAGCTCATCTTGAAAGCTGCTGATGGGATTGATACCGAATTTGTTAACACGCGAATGGCAATGGACGATAGTATTTCTGGCCAAGTGGTTAAAAGCCGAGAGCTAGTTTATATCCAAGACACACAGGCTGAACCAGATTTTATCTTTTTTGATGAAGTGGTTCGTAGTTTATTAGTGTTGCCTTTAGTTGTTCGAGATAAAGCTGTGGGCACGCTCACAATTGATAGTGATAAACCGAATGCTTTCCTTGATTCAGATATTCAACTGATGACAATTGCTGCTGCTCAGGTAAGTATTGCTATTTCAAATGCCCGATTGTTTGAAGAAAGTGAAGCTCGGGCAACTGAATTAGAGATTGCCTATGAAGAGTTGAAACTAAGCGATCGCTTAAAGGATGAGTTGGTTCAAAATGTTTCTCATGAGCTACGCACTCCGCTAACCTTTGTGAAAGGGTATGTTGATTTGCTGATGGATGGCGAAATGGGGTTGATGAATGAGGAACAACAAAGTGCACTAACCATTATTTCTGATAAAACGAATGATATTACCCGCATCATTGACGATATTATTACGCTTCAGAAGATCAACTCTGGCAACTTAAAGCGTGAAAAAACTTCAATGCGTCATTTCTTAGAAACGGCCGTTGGGTCTCATCAAATGATTGCTTCTCAAAAAGGATTATCTATCGATTATGTTTTGCCCACCGAAGAGGGCATGGTTATCATTGATAGAGGTCGAATCAATCAAGTGATCGACAACCTTATTGGTAACGCGATGAAGTTTAGTCCAAATGGGGGTACAATTCACATCTTGCTTGAGGAAAGTGAAGACTTAGTAACCGTTGCCGTAACTGATGAAGGTATTGGAATTTCACCAGATAAGCACAAACGGATTTTCGATAGATTTTATCAAATTGACGGGTCAGCAAGCCGTCGATTTGGCGGAACTGGTATCGGGTTAGCCATTGTAAAGCGGATTATTGATGCCCATAATGGGAAAATTTGGGTGGAAAGCGAAGTGAAAAAAGGTAGCTCATTTACCTTCCAATTGCCTAAATATAAAGAAGATGATGCGATAAAAGCCGTCACTTCTATTTCATAATTTGAAGTGATAGTAAAATTGTTGTATTTAGATGTAAAACAGAGAGTAGCTGGTCTCAAAGAGATAACGGATAGTAACGGTTCGTTTAGTAAAAAAGTTGGATTAATCATTCTTGCAAACTAATCAAAAGATTTCACGCGACGTTTTACATGCGATGCCAAAAATTGACCTGCATCGTCATTTGGAAGGCTCTTTAAGACTTCAAACGTTATTTGAGGTTGCTCAGAAGCATGATATTGATGTTTCTGCAGAAACAATTGAAGAGTTAAGACCGCAGGTTCAAATTACTGATGATCCTCAAACCAGCGATGCCTTTTTAAGTAAGTTTCATGTCCTTCGACTATTTTATTGCACTCCTGAAATTATCAAGCGTTTTGTCTGGGAAGCCGTTGCAGATGCCGCAGAAGATAATATCCACTATTTAGAATTACGATTTAGTCCTCAAGCTCTGTCAAGAGTTTATGGGTTTCCCATCTATGAAGTCACGGATTGGGTAATTGAAACTTCTCAAGAAGCTGCTGAATTCTTTAATATCAAGGTCGGTTTAATTATTACCCTCGTACGACATGATCCTTTTGAACAAGCGCAAAAGATTATGCGAGTTGCTGTTGATCGAAAAGACCAAGGCATCGTAGGTATTGATTTAGCAGGAGATGAGGTCCGTTACCCTCCTGAACCGTTTATTCCTTTTTTCAAAGAAGCAAAAGAAGAAGGGCTTGGTATCACGATTCATGCTGGTGAATGGGCAAGTGCTTATGGTGTTGCTCAAGCACTTGATAAATTAGGGGCGGATCGGATTGGGCATGGTATTCGTGCGCTAGAAAATTCTAAGGTGTTGCGAATGGTTTTAGAACGAAAGCCCGTTTTTGAAGTTTGTCTGACTAGTAATTTGCAGACCGGCGTCGTTATGCAAATGAGCCATCATCCTTTTGCAGATATGCTCGATGTTGGGTTGCCAGCTACATTGAACACGGATGATCCTACCGTTAGCAACTGCACTTTGACGGATGAATATGATATTGCGGTCAATGAATTGGGTATTACCTATGCAAAGTTACGTGATATGACTTTAACGTCTGCCAAAGCTGCCTTTTTGCCTGACAGCGAGAAGAAAGCGTTGATTCAATATTTTGAAAATCTATTGCCTCTACAACAACCAGAAACATTTGCCTAAACGCTACTTTAGGAAGCTTCCCACTCCTTTATCGCCTTTTTAATCATTATTTGAATATTTTTGTCGGCAATGTCTTTGGGGCGATTAAATTTTTCCCCATCTACCTCAATTTGGACATTTCCTTCAGGCCCTTGAACGAGGTGGATTGAACGGCCGTTAAACTCTGCATTTCGAACGACATGTCTTTGAAGCACTTCATCAATTTGTTCAACTAGCGTTGGAGGTTGAACAGAAGAATCTGGTGTAATTGTTGGTTCTGGAATATTGACCGGCGTTTTATTGACGGTTGCGGATAGACGATCTTTTTCTTGTTCCAGGCGATCTAAGAAGCGATCTTGTTGCTCCTTAAGTGCGGCTGCTTTTTGTTGGAGTTTGCCAGAAGGCGTTTGATTGGCTAAGGGAGGTGCAACATCAGCATCAACCAAAGCTTGATAGCCTCCTGCTAATCCCATCATTTCGCCAACGGCCGTAATAACTCTCCTTTTTAGACGTTCATCGGAGATGTCGGATAGATTTTCGTAACGATTGCCGTTGATTTCTATAACTAATTTTCCCATGGGAGGGACGCGTACAACACGCATAAGTTCAATTTCTTCGCGCATATGATTACCTTTGACAAGTGGGGCAATAATGAGTACTACGGCCGTTTAATTTCTTTCGTTGAATATTTGATTGCTCACATTGATTACAGAGCTGTCCCGTTCGACGAAAAACAGCGACAGCGTTTTGCATATCTCCGCGTGTGCCATCCGGTTTAGCATAAAGATCGATGCTTGCCCCTTCTCTTTCGATGCCCAATTGGAGCACTTTGCGAATAGCAGTATGCAAGTTGACAAAATCTTCTTCGCTTAACTCATCTGCACGTCGCTCCGGATGAATGCCAGAATAAAATAGAGCCTCGTCTGCATAAATGTTGCCTATACCAGCCACGACATGTTGATCTAAAAGGGTCGTTTTCATGATGCGACGACGCCCTTTTAGGCGCTGTTTCAATACATCAACTGTAAACGAATCTTCTAATGGTTCAGGGCCGATTTTTCGGAAAAATTCGGCCGTGTCTCGTACTAAATGGACGCGACCAAATTTGCGCATATCTCTGAACCTTAATTCATGACCATTATCCAAACTA
>JANQSK010000461.1 GCA_028284105.1 Anaerolineae bacterium | reverse complement strand
TCATGTCTGATGGTGAGTGTGAGTATGCGATGAAATACTTTACGAGTATTGAAAATAAGTCGCTGACAAATGAAGAGATTGTTGCTGATTTAAACAGTCAGTTTGAAGAAATACCGCCGGGATTTACCTACGAAGTGCGCCAGTTTAGCGAGGATGTTCATGTCCTGAATCTTGACGGGCTGCAACATGTATTAACCGATGAATTTGGTAATTCATATGACCGCTTATGGTGCGGAGAGAGTGAGGTGCCTTACACCGTCTTGAACTAATTAGGTAAATCACAAAAAGTTTCAAAATTAAATCAGCTTCAATGATTGTGATTTACTCGGGAATTGACAGCCTTTGTAAGACATCTTTTTTAGAAAACTTTCTGCCAATTACCTAGACGTTTTGTCAACACAGTGACCTTTAATATTTTCTTCGTGGGTCTTTTCGGAATTTTTAACAACCAAAGAAGGTTTAAAAGTGTTAAATGGCTAATCCCAATTATGATGATTATGCCATTTAACAGATTCTTCGATCTTCCCAGCTTTCTGAGCTTAGGCGCAAGTTTGGCCAATGTTGTTGTTACGGCCGTCTTCTTTTTATTGTTGAGGCGGTTCTTCCTCAACATGGCTTCAAACGAATAATAGTTTTGCCATTCGTGATAAAGGCACCATTTTTCAAACTAACCTATCGAATTTTGGCAATATTGAAGGTCAAGTGCTATTCGTCTAAACCGGTGATTTCATAAAAGCGTTCAACGTTTTTGGTTACTGAGCCCCATTTCGAATTGCGAACCCGTTCTTGATGGTGAGCAAAGGATTCTTTATCAATGAACTCTTCGTACACATCAAACCGATTTTTGCTCGCTTCATCTTGTGTGACCTCAAAGATCAAACACCCTGCTTCTTTTCTGGTTAAATCAATATGTATAGGCAGTTCTTCTTTTACGGCCGTTAAATCAGAATCCGGCACAATAATATACCCCTTTAGTACAACTTTACTCATTAGAAGTAGCCCCTTTGCTTTTTACTAGTTTGCTTAATGCAATAAGCCTTGCATTATTCTGCTGGTTCATTTTTAAAAATGCATACTCAAATTTTTTGTAGATTGAAACGGAAATAGTAGCCTCTTCGTCTCCAAGGTAATCGATGGCACATTCTAGCCCTAAAAGCCATTCATTATGTTTAAGAATATAGTCTTCACAATCTATGTATTGATCTTTTGGTAATAGCTCTTTCACAGATTCTAAAGCTTGCTTACACAATAGTTCTGGTTTCTTACTTAAATAACGCTTAATTAGTCTGCTCCTCTTGAGCTGGACGCATGCAGAATAAATCATATTGGTTAAATCGATTTGTTGTAAAGTGGTTCTTCTTTTACGGCCGTTAAATCAGAATCCGGCACAATAATAGTCCCTTTTAGTACAATTTTATTCATATGTAACTCCATTTTTCTCCTGATAACCAAATCACCTGCGTTCTTGCATGAGTCCAGCAATCACAATGCGATTGGTGTACGCATCTGTGATACGGTGATCTATCCACACCATTGTAACCAAACGTGGACTCAATTGAATAAATCTAATTCATATCTAAAAGCAATTCTCTTTGGAGAGAATGCTGTTCCACTGCTATATTACGATCAGGTAAATTTTAAAAGCACATCAAAAGGAAACTCGATCATGATTGTTGACTTTCACAGCCACTTTTTTCCAATGAGTTATCTGAAAGCATTGACCCGACGCAATGCGTCGATTGTGTTTGAATCCAATGCAGATGGCAGCGGCTACATGCGCTCGTCTAACTTCAAAACGGAAGTTGACCCGGCGCATCATGATGTGCATCGACGTGTTGCAGCGATGGATGCGGCTGGCATTGATTTTCAATGTTTGACGCCGACGATCCCTGGTGTGCATACAGAAGAGGCTAAGCTGGGCGTTTACCTAGCACAGCAGTTTAATGATGGTTCGGCCGAGATGATTGCGGCCTATCCAGAGCGATTTGCAGGAATCGCTGTCTTGCCCTTGCAAGACCCCGCCGCGTCTGTCATTGAGCTTGATCGGGCGATTACACAGCTCGATTTGCGTGGTGGCGCCCTCTTCACCAACATCAATGGGCGGCCAATTGATGAGCCCGCATACCGCCCACT
>JANQSK010000439.1 GCA_028284105.1 Anaerolineae bacterium | reverse complement strand
TTATTTTCGAACACAAACCCACTGCCTGGTTCCAACGGTTCTACTTTGAATACAACATGTCCAAACTGACCACGACCACCTGATTGGCGAACAAATCGTCCTTCAGCTTTCTCAACTGTTTTAGTAATGGTTTCACGATAAGCAACACGAGGTTGACCTACATTGGCTTCTACCTTGAACTCTCGTTTCATTCGATCAACTAAAACATCAAGATGAAGCTCGCCCATTCCATAAATCACAGTCTGACCAGTTTGCTCGTCAGACCGCACTTGGAATGTTGGATCTTCTTCTGATAATGCTTTCAAAGCCAGACCCATTTTTTCTTGATCTTTATTGGTTTTTGGTTCGATGGCAATTGAGATAACCGGTTCTGGAAATTCAATTGATTCAAGCAAAACTGGTTTTTTAGCATCAGCTAAAGTTTCACCAGTAAAAGTTGTTTTTAAGCCTAATGTTGCCGCAATATCACCAGCGCGTACTTCTGTAAGATCTTCACGATGGTCAGCATGCATTCTTAAAATACGGCCGATTCTTTCCTTACGTCCCTTGGTAGTGTTTGTCACTGAGTCGCCAGTTTTCAGAACACCCGAGTAAACACGGAAGTAGGCCAATTTACCAACATAAGGGTCTGTCACAATTTTAAAGACAAGTGCTGACAAAGGTTCATCATCACTCGCTCCACGTTCCACAACCTCATCAGTATCAGGTATCGTCGCTTTGACAGCTGGGATATCTAGTGGTGAAGGCAAATAGTGGATGATTGCGTCTAGAACAGGTTGAACACCTTTATTACGCAAGGCAGTTCCGCAAAGTACAGGGGTACATTTGTTTTCAATCGTCCCTTTACGCAAAACAGCCATCAGCTCTTCAACTGAAATCTCGTCTTCCATTAAGTAACGTTCCATCAAATCGTCATCCAATTCAATGATTCGTTCCATGATGATGCCACGAGCTTCTTGAGCATCAGCCATTAAATTATCTGGAATTTCAGTGACGGTTGCTTCAGCACCCAAGTCATCTGTTTTCCAATACAAGGCTTTCATGTTCAAAAGATCAATTGCGCCTTCATAATCTGCTTCTGCGCCAATTGGAATTTGTACCGCGATAGGATTTGCGCCTAAGCGGTCACGTATCATTCCAACAACGCGAACAAAATCAGCCCCAATGCGATCCATTTTGTTTACAAAACAGATTCGAGGAACACTGTAATCATCAGCTTGACGCCAAACTGTTTCTGATTGAGGTTCTACACCAGCAACGGCATCAAACACCACGACACCACCATCCAACACACGTAAACTACGTTGAACTTCGGCCGTGAAGTCGATATGACCTGGCGTATCAATAATATTGACTTGATGATCAAGCCAATATGTTGTCGTTGCAGCAGACGTAATGGTAATACCACGTTCTTGTTCCTGAACCATATGGTCCATCGTGGCAGCACCGTCATGTACTTCACCAATTCGGCGAATAACACCTGTGTAGTAAAGAATGCGTTCAGTGGTAGTAGTTTTACCAGCATCAATGTGGGCAATGATACCAATGTTACGAACACGTTCTAATGGGTAACGACTCATGAGTTAATATACCTGGTAAAAACCAGCTCCTTAAAATCTGAAGTGGGAGAATGCACGATTCGCATCCGCCATGCGATGCACATCATCCTTACGCTTCACAGCCGCACCTTGATTATTTGCGGCATCCATAAATTCACTAGCCAACTTCTCTGCCATTGAACGGCCACCCCGACTACGCGCAGCGGCTAATAGCCATCGCATTGACAAGGAAATTTTACGACTAGCATCAACGGGAGTAGGCACTTGATAAGTAGAACCACCTACACGACGAGGACGAACCTCAATTTGAGGCGTTGCATTTTGCAATGCTTGTTCAAATACCTCGATAGGTGGTTTTTTGGCACGTTCTTCAATCAAGTCAAAGCTATTATAAAGAACGCGAAGGGCAGTGCTTTTCTTGCCGTCTCTCATTAATCGATTAACAAACATGGAAACATTGATGTTTCCATACTTCATATCAGGAACAACCTGTCGTTTTTCTGGGCGATATCGTCTAGGCATGTTTCAAACTCCTACTTTGGACGCTTCGTTCCGTATTTTGAACGGCCTTGCTTGCGGTTATCAACACCACCAGCATCAAGCGTGCCACGAACAATGTGATAACGGACACCTGGTAAGTCCTTCACACGTCCACCACGGATGAGTACAACCGAGTGGTCTTGCAATGAGTGACCTTCACCAGGAATATAGGCGGTCACTTCCATATTATTTGTTAAACGAACACGTGCGACTTTACGCAATGCCGAGTTCGGTTTTTTCGGTGTCATTGTTTTAACTTGTGTACAAACACCGCGTTTTTGTGGCGCACCTTTAGGTTGGCGCGTACGGCGCTGTTTGAATGAGTTAAAAGTGTATTGTAGTGCTGGTGCTGTGCTTTTCTTTGACTTAGCACGGCGCCCTTTACGTACGAGTTGGTTTATAGTTGGCAATTTACCATCTCCTTCATCGTTGTTAATTCGCTCAATTACTGGCGATTAACCTAGGCGGACAATCTCTTCAATTTTTTTAATGATTAGAGTTGTAGATAATCTTCCAAATCTCGCGTTAACAAAAGAAAGTACAAACCCTCTTTTACGCGACAAATGGAGGCCACCAGATTCACATGACCTGATGGCCTCCATATCGTTTTAATCTTATTCAATTAGTAACTACGTAGTTTAGTTACCTTTAGGTAGACATACGAAGGGGGATTCTATCACAAGAAGCCCTTTTGTCAATCCCTAATCTCAATTCAATTGTTAACTAAAACTACCGTTTGTTGCGAGCTAGGTCGACAAGACCTGTGCCAGCATATTTACGATTCTTTTTATCATCTTCCTTGCCAAATTTGAGGACCTCGCCGGAATCGGTTACAGCTTCTACAGCAAGCCCAAGGCTTTGAAGTTCTTTCACTAATACACGGAATGATGCAGGTACACCAGGCTCTTCGATTGGCTCGTTTTTGACAATCGCTTCGTACGTTTTCACGCGACCTTGCACATCATCAGATTTAACGGTAAGCATCTCTTGCAGAGTATATGCAGCACCATATGCCTCTAGAGCCCACACTTCCATTTCACCAAACCGTTGACCACCAAATTGCGCTTTACCACCCAAAGGTTGTTGTGTTACAAGTGAGTATGGTCCAGTTGAACGGGCATGCACTTTATCTTCAACCAAGTGAGCTAGTTTCAACATGTGAGCAATACCAACTGTTACGGGTTGGTCAAATGGGCGGCCTGTCTTACCATCAATCAAACGCTCTTTACCTAGAACTGGCGAAGGGATGTGTGTGACTGTTGTAATTTGATTGGCTAACGTTTCAATCTTAGAAAGATCGTTCTTCCGAGGATTAACCTTTGTAACCTCTTCGGGAAGCTCATCACCGTAGCGTTCAACCATAGCAGCATACCATTCACGGACGCAACATTCGATTGTTAGCTCATTGAATGAAACCCAATCTTGTTTTCTCATTCCATCGGCATCAGATGGGAACATTTTTTCAGGCTCCCAATCGCGACTACGAAGCCATTCAATGGTGGCTGATTGATTGGCGTAGTTACTATCGATGCGCAATCGTTCAACGTCATATCCCATTTCACCGAGCCAGCTATCAATAAACAGTTGACGCGCTTCATTTTCGCTTTGGAATGATTCAAGATCATATTCAAGTTCTGTAAGCCAATCCCACGCCCAGTCTGAGACAATTGTCAACGCACGTTCGGTTAACCAGGCACGTGCCAATTCAGCACGAATTTCAACTTCATTCGCACCATCAAACACAGGGGTGACTGCACGGAAGCCAAGACGTTTAGCGGCCCAGCCAAGA
>JANQSK010000438.1 GCA_028284105.1 Anaerolineae bacterium | reverse complement strand
TGCACCCTCCCAAAACAAGGCAAATAGCAAACACAAACCAGAGGTTCCGCCAGAAACCCATTTTCATCATCTAAATTTCTCCAATTAAAAGGCTGAAATTAGAAGGAAAAAGGAAGAAGGATTGCTAAAACTCTTCCTTCTACCTTTTCCCCTTTTATTTTTATTTGTTCCCCGTAATAACAATACCTTGAATAAAGTATCTTTGTGCCATAAAGAAAATAATAATTGGAATAACCAGCGTCATAATTGAAGCGGCTTGAATGAGTTGAGGTTGTGAGCCATACAGCCCATTAAAGAAAGTTAAACCAACCGTAATAGGCACCTGATCACGTGCACCGGCCAAATAAATCAATGGACCAAAGAAATCATTCCATGCAAAGAAAAAGTGGAACAATGAAATCGCAACCAAAGCGGGAATCGACTGTGGCAAAATTACCGACCAAAATGTTCGAATCGGACCGGCCCCATCAATTTTCGCGGCCTCTTCCATTTCTGGTGGAATCGTCATGAAATATTGTCTCAAAAAGAACACATTGTAAGCATTTGAGAAAAACTGAGGCAACAGCAACGGCCACCATGATGGAACCAAACCGACATTCACCCAGAATGCATACGTTGGAACCAATGTAACTTGCGGAGGCAATATAATCGTAGACAGCAAAATCATAAACAAGATATTACGTCCTGGGAACTTAAACCGGGCAAATCCATAAGCAACAATTGCCCCTGAAAGCACAGCGCCAACCATACCCACAAATGCATAAAAGAATGTGTTATACATTAAGCGTCCAAACGCAATGGAGTTGTACGCTTCTGGATAGTTAGCCCAAGTAGGGGCCAATACACGAGTACGCTCAAGTGTCCGCCAACGACCTTCCCATTCGATCAAGCCTGCTTCAGGATTATTGGGGTTAATAAATTCACTAGATTGACGCCCTTTGTTTACCAGGGCCCAGTTTTCTGTACCACCATTGGGTTGAGGCACGATATAGACATCATAATCTTCACCTTCCCATGTATAATTTTGAGCTTTTGCAGGCAAAATAGGCGCTTCTACATCAGAAATTTGATCTTTCGTCTTGAGCGATGTCACCCCACCATAAGCAAGTGGCATCAACCACACCATCAGAATTGCTAATGCAAAAAAAGTGATACCAGCCCGATTAAAGATTTGACGGCGACGTTGCATTGTCTTGCGCTCATCACCTGTCAAAACCAAGGTTGTGTTTGAGTTGTTTTCATTACTTGTAACAGTGGCCATTATCGTTCCTCCCCAGCGTAGAAGACCCAGTAGCGGGCTGTACCGAATAGCATAATGGTAATGACTAAGCCAATAATAAACATCAACCAAGCCAGAGCCGCACCATATCCCATATCTGCATAACCAAATGCATTATTAAAGAAGTGAATCATGTAAAATCGTGTTGTGCCTTCTGGATAACCGTTCCCACCATTCAAAACATATGGCACTAAGAAATATTGCATCAAGCCGACAGTACCTAAGATCAAGTTATAAAAAATAACAGGTGATATCATCGGTATTGTAATATGCCACATGCGCCGCCAATAGCCGGCACCGTCTACTTTTGCAGCTTCATACAAATCTGTGGGTACATTTTGTAAGCTCGCTAAGTTGATTAAAATGGCGTTTCCAATACCCCAGATTCCAATATAGGTATAAGCGATGTAAATCAAGCTTGGATCATCTAACCAACGCAACCCTTGTAACCCGACAACTTCAAGACCCGTTACATTTTGTATGATGCGATTGAGCCATCCAGTTTGTGGATTCAAAACACCTTGCCATACAAAAATTGCCGCAATGCCGGGAACCATAGAAGGCATATAAAAGAGCGTTCTAAAAATATTTTTACCCCAAAGATTTTCTGAATTGAGTAATACAGCGAGGAAAAACGCCACAATCATCCCAATCGGCAAGCTAATAAAAGCAAAAATAAAGGTGACAGTTAACGACTCCCAAACGAGTTCATCATTCGTTAGCATTCGGCGCCAATGTTCAAACCCAATAAATTCAATTTCATCAGGAGTAGCTAACTGAAAATCCATCAAAGAAAAGCCAAAAGAGGCGATCATTGGCACAAGATAAAAAATCAAAAAGCCGATAATCCACAATGAAATGAATATATACCCCCACTTGGCCTCATTCTTCTTCAAAGTCGACATGTCTCGCCAGCGTTCTCGACGCTTAGCAGAGCTTCTAGATTGTTGAAACGCATCCATAAAACTCATAAATCACCTCTTTTCCTTTCGTATCAATATAGACAGACTTACGCAGACCTGACGTGTTTTTCAAGAATATTTATTTTTGAGAAAAACTAGTCAAGTCTAATGGGTAAAACGTAAGTCTGATAGTAGAGGCATCGATATGACACCCCTACTATCATTTTTATAGACATCACCTAAAAATTGAGTTTATCGAAATTTTTATAGCGATATCTTTAGGGAATTCGCTTTATTGATCGAACACGTCCTGCAGATCTTGTTGCAATTGCTCTAAACCAGCAGCAACATCAAAATCTGGGTTGTTGTTCAATTGTTCGTCGAATGCAGCTAATGCATCACGTGCAACGAGTTCGTTTGGATATCCTTCTTCATGATTAGGGTTATCTGGGAAGCTCATGCTGTCAGTTACAACACTCCAGGTGATGTCTTTGTCAGCAAATGCGCCAGCATCCAAGGTGTCAAAGTATTGTGATTGCAAGCTCAAGCGCGCTGGCAAACCACCGTAAAGTTGGGTCAATGGGTCAGCTGCTTCACCGATGAGCCAGGTCAATACTTCCCAAGCTGCATCTGGGTTTTCTGAACCTTCCAAGATAGCGAAGGTATCAGCATGCATTTTTGCAGTGATTGATCCGTCTGGAGCTGCAGGCATAACTGCGATGTCCCAGTCTGCTTCCAAACCTGCTGTACAGCAAGTTGCATACCAGAGATGGACGTGGTCCATAGCAATGTTGCCTGATTCAAACCAGTTGCCACCACCGAGAATGTCAGAGCCACCGTATACGCCATTTGGCATAAATGGTTGGTCACCCCACATTGCGTCTTGATACCATTGTGCTGCGTCTACCCAGTGTGCTGGAACTTGTGCGCCGCCAGACCCATCGTGGAATGAGTCAGCACCAAAGAGTGCCAAACGACCACGGATGTCTGCCCATTGCACGCCATAACCAAACTG
>JANQSK010000432.1 GCA_028284105.1 Anaerolineae bacterium | reverse complement strand
GTAATAACACCAGCACCAACGGTGAGACCCCCTTCGCGAATCGCGAAACGGCCACCTTCTTCAAGGGCAACTGGTTGGATTAACTCAACATGAAGGTTCACATTGTCACCAGGCATTACCATCTCAACACCTTCTGGCAATGTAATCAACCCAGTGATGTCCATTGTACGGATGTAGAACTGTGGACGATAGCCTGGGAAGAATGCTTTGTGACGGCCACCTTCGTCTTTCTTCAAAACGTACACTTCTGACATGAACTTGGTGTGTGGGGTGATGCTCTTTGGTGCAGCCAATACTTGGCCACGGCTGATTTCATCACGACCAACACCACGCAACAACAACCCTGCATTATCTCCCGCTTCTACCTTGTCCAAGATTTTGCGGAACATTTCCATGCTGGTTACTGTGATTTTGCGGATTTCTTCTGTTTGACCGACCAAATCAACTTCACTCATTGGCACCAATGTGCCACGTTCAACGCGACCGGTCACCACTGTACCACGTCCCTTGATTGAGAAGACATCTTCTACTGGCATCAAGAAAGGTAAGTCGGTGTCACGCTGGGGTTGTGGAATGAATGAGTCAACGGCATCCATCAATTCGTAAATAGGTTGATAGGCTGCTGCTGATGGGTCATTTGAATCTTCTTCCAACGCTGCCAAAGCTGACCCACGGATAATTGGGGTGTCAGCTCCTGGGAACTCATATTGTTCCAAGAGTTCTTGTAATTCAAGCTCAACAAGCTCAAGCAACTCTTCATCGTCCATTTGGTCGATTTTGTTCAAGAAGATAACCATTGCAGGAACTTCTACCTGACGTGCCAACAACACGTGTTCACGTGTTTGTGGCATTGGTCCATCTGGTGCAGATACAACCAAGATAGCGCCATCCATCTGCGCAGCACCGGTGATCATATTTTTGATGTAGTCACGGTGACCTGGGCAATCGACGTGAGCGTAGTGACGCCCTTCTGTTTCATATTCAACGTGTGAAATTGCGATCGTAATACCGCGTTCTTTTTCTTCGGGTGCGTTATCGATTTCTTCAAATGCTGAAAAATCGGCCCAGCCTTTCAATGACAGAGATTTTGTGATTGCAGCTGTCAAGGAGGTTTTACCATGGTCAACGTGACCGATGGTTCCGATATTCACATGTGGTTTCTCGCGCACAAATTTTTCTTTGGCCATTTTATTAAACCTTATCCTTGAATGTATTTGTTCATTTTAAATTCAAAATATTTTGGATGTTTTGTTTTTAAAATGATGAAATTTGAGCACCACGCTTGATTAAGCGCAGTAGCGACCAATGATAAATACCATTTTTCAAAACAATCCCCGTTAACTAAAGAAGCTTAACGGGGAGGAGAGCCCACGATGGGACTTGAACCCATGACCTCATTCTTACCAAGAATGTGCTCTGCCACCTGAGCTACGTGGGCATATTTTTATTGCAGGGTGCAGATTTTGAAAAATGGTGGAGTGGGCCAGGTAGGACTCGAACCTACGAAGGCATATTGCCAGCGGAGTTACAGTCCGCCCCCTTTGCCGCTCGGGACACTGACCCAAAAGAATTGAGTACCATCAAAAAAACAAATGTTAATGGCTCAGAGCCGATGATGGGACTTGAACCCATAACCTACGCTTTACAAGAGCGTCGCTCTGCCAATTGAGCTACATCGGCATGCAGTAGAATACAACTTTAAATGTATCTGCAATACTAACCTAGCTCACCTCAGCGTGGTTAGCCTTGTAAGTATAACATTGTCATTTATTTCGTCAATACATTTTTGCCACTTTTTTTATATGAAAATGATGATGAATTTTCAATTTTTAGTGAATAGGCCATTTCATAGCTATTTATGGAAGAAATTTCCTTTTGACCTCGCTTATTTGATAACGATTTTGGTATTTCAAAAAATAAGCTGCACAGAATTAAGATTCTGGTTCATAGTTTGTACAATATGAGTTGAAAACTTTCTTTTCTTCATTAAACTATAGAGTCTATGGATATTAGTGTCAGTCATTTAAACAACCGTCTTTCCTTACAATTACCTCAAGAGTTGCCCCTAGGCCTTGTTTTCGTGACAGGTACAATCTCATTTAGTGATTCAACAGCGTTTACAGAACTCGTTGCACACGGCCGTTACAAGCACATTCATTTTGATTTATTAGATTCACGGCATCGGATTCGATGTGTGCTTGTGGTGCGCGCTATGGTTGATTACGATTTAGAAATTGGGGCAAGAGTGCGGGTAGGGGGACATCTTCGGTTTGATCCACAACGGGCCGATTATTATTTGCTTGCTCGTGACCTAGAACGGTTAGATGAAAATGTCTTTGCAGATGTCACTTCTGATGTGGCAGATCAAGAAGAGATTGCAGCCTTGTTGAGTGATATTCGCAAGCGGACCAATAAACAAACTGTTCCTGCTGATATGCCAAATTGGGTTCAAGAATTGGCCCCTGATTCAATAAAACAGGAAATTGCCGAATCAGAAGCAGATGATGCGGACACGGCCGTTTCTGAGCAGGCAGATATTCAATCCGAAGCTGAGCTCGTTTCTTCAATCTCTGCTCTTCTAGATCAGCCAGAAGATGTTGTGCTTACCCCCGACATGATTCCTGCTGAGTACGAAGAGCGCCCAGAGCCCCCTCAACAAATGATTGAAGAAGAGAGTGAGCTTGATTCTGATGAGGATATTCCAGAAGCTGTTGAAGAATCACAGCCTTCAGATCTAATTCGCACCCAAACAATTCCACAATCAAATGACCAAGATTGGCTGGTCTGGCTTCTCGTAGGTATTATTTTTGTTTTGATTGTGGTTGTGCTTTGGAATATGTTTACTTAAACTTGGTGCTGTTCCCGATAATCAGAAATTAATTGACGAATAATTTTTTGGCGATCAACGGCCGTTTTTACCGGTTGTTCTAATTCAGTCGTGTAGGTCGTATTGAGCTGTCTTGTTTTGGCGACGGCCGTATTTGCCTTTGAGATGATTTGTTCGCGAATAGGGTTTACCATATTCCGTTGTATTGGGTGGGTTTCGTCATTTTCGGATAGCCACATGTCGAGCGGCTCTGCTATGTTCGTGGCTAATCCATTGATTGTATTGGGTGTTTCTAATACGAGGTCCGTGATATTTGACATCACCTGAGTGGCACGTTCGCCCAAATTGAAAGGGAGCCATTTCTTGACCCCTTCAAACCATTCCTGAATCATCTCAAGCAGTGGTCCAACACGTTCTAATGTTTCTTGTAATACGGTTTGAACTGCAATAAATCGGGTGCTCAACTGCTGAAAGTGGTGTGTCAGCCAAATACGGCCGTTTTGTAAAATGGGGAGCTGATTTTCAAAATCATCGAGCGCGACCTGCCCAAGAACGATGCCTTCTTCTATTGAAGGAATATCATCAAGTAAGTTGGAAAATGTTGAGGATACGGCCGTTAAGCCTTTATCAAAAATCTTATCCACTTCTACTTGGTCTAACTGTTCATAAAGCCCTACTAGACCGGCGAGGATGCCAATTTGATGCGTTGCATTTTCCAGTTCAACCGTGAGCGCTTCACTGCTTGAAGCTTCAGTTTGATTGACCTGTTGAAGATTTGTTAACTGCTGCTGATTAGTAGTTAATTCGGTTTGTAAGCGTAAGTTTTCGGCATGAAGATTAGCGATTTCAGCAAGTAGATCAGCCTCTCGGCCTTGATTGAGAGTAGGGGAGGTAACGGCCGTTGGAACTTGTTGCGTAATAGGTGCTGAGGGAATGGGCGGAGTGGCTGCTTCGTTTTGAAGCATATTTTGACCTGCGGCAACTGCGCTGGCTGCGATAGCTGTGACAGTGGCCCCTTTGATAAATCCGCGTCTACTTACCCGTTTTTCATCAACTACATCGTTATAACGTGCCATTTAATTCATGACTCCTTGTTTCTAACCTTTTAAAAAGCTAGAAGCGAAAACCTTTAACCACACCACAATACGAAAACAATATTGGATCGTTGTAAGAACTTCTATGATGTTAGACACTCAAATGGGAAAAACGTTACTATTT
>JANQSK010000393.1 GCA_028284105.1 Anaerolineae bacterium | reverse complement strand
GCATGTGCTGCGATCTTGGGCTATCCCCGTCAGAATCTACAAAAAATGCCCATTTGGCAATTGATGACAGATTCTGACCAACGCGCTCAGTTAAAAAACTTGGTACAACAGAAAAGCAGCCTGCAAGATTATGAAACAAAAATGAAGCACATGGATGGAACGACGATTGATGTTGCCATTACGGCCGTTCCAAGGCATAACGATAGCCATCAAATGATTGGCTTTCAAGGTATTGTCCGTGACATTACCGACAAAAAACAAGCAGAGTCTGAACGCCTTCGCACATTAGAATTCCAGAAAGCCAAAGAAACAGCCGAAGCTGCCAATGCCGCCAAAAGCGAATTCCTGGCCAACATGAGCCATGAACTCCGCACGCCATTAAATGGCATTTTAGGCTTTGCTGAAATACTACAACGACAACCCAGCCCCTCGACTCTTTTCAAAGATGGATTACAAACTATTTATAACAGCGGCCATCATTTGCTTAATTTAATCAACGATATTTTGGATCTTTCCCAAATTGAAGCGCGTCGCCTGATTCTGCATCCTCAACCGGTTAACCTGCCTCTCTTTTTATTAGAGATTGTGAGCATGATTCGGCCATCTGCTCAGGAAGCGGGTCTTGCTTTTGTCTATGAGCAGGAAGCAAATTTGCCAGAATATGTCATTTTAGATGAAAAGCGGTTGCGTCAAATTTTGTTAAATTTATTAGGGAATGCCATTAAATTCACTGAACAGGGTCAAATTATCTTAGAGGTATCGGCAAATAAAGAAGACTTAGATCAATATGTCATTGACTTCCACATTTCCGATACAGGGGTTGGTATGTCTCCAGCACAAGTGGCACAGATTTTCCAGCCGTTTGAGCAGGTAGGCTCGGTAGCTCAAAGACAAAAAGGGGTGGGGCTAGGGTTAGCAATTAGCCAGCAAATTGCCAACTTGATGGAGAGTGAGATTCAAGTCGAAAGTATCCTTGGGCAGGGAAGCCGCTTTTGGTTTGAAATTGTCGTGCCGGCTGTTGAACAGGAAACGGCCGTTGCTTCTACTGAAGACGCAATCATTACGGGTTATGAAGGTGAACCCCGCCACATCCTCGTCGTGGATGATCATGAAGAGAATCGTTTGGTCATGATGAGCTTGTTGGCACCGTTGGGATTTGAGGTGACGCTGGCGGTCAACGGGCAAGAGGCTGTCGACATAGTAGCGCAGCAAATACCAGATCTCATTTTGATGGATATGGTGATGCCCGTAATGGATGGCTTTGAGGCAACAAGCACGTTGCGTGCCCAGCCAAGAACAGCCAATGTTCCCATCATCGCAGTCTCAGCAAGTGTGCTGGATGAAGATCAAGTGCGTACTCAAACTGTTGGCTGTAATGATTTTTTGCCTAAACCAATCAATACCCAAAAGCTGCTGGCCCTTATGGGTAAATATTTGGCATTAAAATGGGTTTATGCAAGCGGATAGCTATATTTCATTTTTTCGTTCCCACTAGTGTCAGCCCCTCCATATGCCCCAAATTGCACCGACTCTATCAGGTATGGATTTTCTTTTTTAATATCTAGCTTCATCCCCCATTGCTAACAAATCAATATTAAACAGCTCAATGAGCCATAAGGGAAACGTGAGAAAAAATGAAAATCTCCGCAATATTGCTATACGTCAATAGACAAAACGACTTGATACCGTCTCTTAATAATTTGACAGCATTTCACCTCGAAGTGATTGCATACACAGCTAACAATTTTGCGATTTTTCATAAAAGCAACATTCAATTAAATCATACTTAGCTGAAGAAGAATTTATCGAATCTCATGAATAAATATATTGCTTTGCTTTTCTCAATTACGATTCTCTTGCTCATTGGAGCAGGGTTATTCCAATTAAATAGTGACTCCATACCCTTTTCGTTCTCTCCTAATTCAAGTGAAAGCGTAAATAATAATGTTCGTTTGGAAACAAATACGCTTCCTAATATGCAAATCACAGTTGAATCAGATATTCCAATAAAAAATTCAGAAATAAACAAATCAGATGCCATAGAAAGCGATTCAAACAGTCAGGATTCAGAGATGCTTTTGTTTCAATTTAATGGGGAAGAACCTTTTTGGTACACAGTTAATGATGACGTTATGGGTGGGATATCTTCAAGTTTTATTAACTTCGATGAAAATAGTGATATTTTGACATTCTCTGGAAATTTATCACTAGAAAATAATGGTGGATTTGCATCCATTAGGTCCCAATGGACAAATTATGAGCTAGAAAACTATGATGGAATCACATTTCGCGTACTTGGAGATGGAAAAACATATCGATTTAGGATTCGAACGGAAGAAGCTGGCTCCAATATCTCTTATACAGCTCTTTTTCCTACAGAAGCGAATATCTGGAAAGAAATTTATGTTCCGTTTTCAGAAATGCTCCCACTATATAGAGGTTTTGTTGTCTCCCAAGCCGGTCCGCTTGATCCTGGTTCAATACGCTCTTTCGGATTTATGCTCTCTGACAAACAAACAGGAGAGTTTAAACTCGAAGTTGAAAACATTCGGGCAGTCATTGAGTAAGTAATCATTGTTTTTAGAAGCAAATTATTTCTTTGGCTAATAATTTAAGTCTAAATTGGTTAATCTATTTCATTTCTGAAGATTACATTCTTCTTCAATCCAATTAAACAGCAAATTAATTGTCTTCAGAATTCAATTTCTTTGAGTTCACGTTTCGTTAAACACGTCACTGTTTAGACATGACATTATGCCTATTATTTTTTCACTCCCCCCAAAGTAAGATTCAGACCATCCAACAATTTCTGTGTTCACTTTCGCAAACAAAAAACATATGACACCAAGGAATAAATTAGATGAAAAATTCTATGAATCAATTCCGCCTTAGTTTTCTTATTGTTCTGATCGTTCTTACATCAATATCACTCTTCACGTTTTCACTCCTTGGTTTACATCAACAGGCACAGGCTGCCTTCTTAGGAATCCATACCGTTACGAAAACAACAGATACAAACGATGGGGTCTGTAATGCAGATTGCTCATTACGAGAAGCAATTTCACAGGCTTCAGATGGAGACTCTATTGTTTTTGCGAATGATCTTGCTTTGGGGGGGCCCGTTACCCTTACATTATCTCTAGGCGAACTCACTATTTCTAACTCACTGAGCATCAGCGGACCGGAAGCAGGAAATCTAACCATTAGTGGCAATCAAAACGGTCGTATATTCCATATCAGTGATGGAAATAGTAACATCAACCAACAGGTTACCCTTTCAAATTTAATCCTAATCAATGGCAAAGTAGGCGTAGGAAGTTATGGGGGGGCAATTCGAGCCACAGAAAATATCACACTTCATCAAATGATATTAAGAGCGAATCAGGCACAGTATGGTGGGGGATTATTCGTTAGCTTAGGAAGCAATGGTTTGGTTAATATCGAACAAAGCCTCATCGCAAGCAATATTGCCACTCAAACCATATCTACAACCCCCGCATCTGCATGGGGAGGTGGTATTTACATTGATGATCAATTTGGAGGGGCTGTATCTATTAGCGATAGTCAGGTTTCACAAAATATTGTCTCTGTTACAACGATTTCTGGTACGGGATTAGTTACTGGTTATGGAGGTGGACTCTTTGCGAACAGTCATTCCAATGGAACCAGCGGTTTTGTCAATATCGTCAACACGACGTTTAATGGAAATCAAGTTCTAATCTCATCAACCGGTAGCGTAATGGCTCATGGTGGAGCATTATATCTAAACAATCGGGGAGATAGTGATGGGCATGGTAATACGGTTCTAATTCAAGGTAGTTCAATTTTAGAAAATCTTGTGACAGTTTCCTCACATGATTTGGTGTTTGGTAAAGGGGGTGCTCTTTATTTTGATGCCAAAGGGGATGATAACCAAGCAGGCGGTGACATATCTATTCTAAATAGTCACATTGATAATAATCGCTTGTTCAGCCAATCGATAAACAGCACCATTTTAAATGGTGGAGCGATTTTTGTAGATAGTCAAAGCAGCAGTTCGGGCGCTGGCAAAGGAGGAGATTTTAACCTCATCCATTCATCAATAAGTAATAATGTTTTATCTGGTACTTCAACCGCATCATTGCCATTCCTGTATGGTGGGGGACTTTCAATTGATAACCAATCTCAAGAAGCAGCATCAGGTGGTCACGTCACAATCACAAATTCAATATTGTCTGGCAACATGATTACGTTAACGGCCGTTGCTTCCACCTATTCAGCAAATGGAGGGGGTGGCGCAATTTATGCACAGTCCAGGGGACACATTGAGGATGGAAATGGTGGCCATATATCAATTCTGAATAGCTACATAAACAACAATGAGGTGACTGCTTTTTCAGAAGATTATATTTTCCTTGAAGGGGGCGCTATAAAAATTGAGGCTCGGGGAGGTTCCGGAGAAAGCTTTGGAACTGCCAATGGAGGAAAGGGCGGTTATATATTCATATCCAATAGTGATATTTCGAATAATACTTTAAATAGAACGAACTCCAATAACAGCGGTTCTGTCGCCGGTGGTGGATTGTATATTGACATTCAAGGGGGAAGCGGAAGCTCATTTGGTTCTGGAAATGGTGGCCCCGGGGGCGATTTCACAATTGCTCAAAGTACAGTTTCTAATAATCAAATTGTGTCTGAGGCAACTTCAAATACGCCAGTCAATCAAGGTGGGGGAATTTATCTCAGGGGAGACGGTGGCTCCGATAGTAGTTTCGGCTCTGGAAATGGTGGTCCCGGGGGTGATGTCTCAATAAGAAATAGCACTGTTTCACAAAACAGCATTACTTCAAGCACAAGTAATAGCATAGATTTTGGTGGTGGCATCAATATTTTTAACCCCGACAGTGATACGGCCGTTGGAAGCAACCTCGAAATCCTACATGGAACAATTGTCCAAAACAGCATTGAAAATATTGGCTCCAGAAATAATTTACAAAATGACGCAACCTCAATCGGTGGGAGCACAACGCAAGAAGGAGCAGGTGTCTATCTATTTGGAAGAACTGCGTTGGTAACCAACACAATTATTGCTTCAAACGACCTTTCTCCAGCTGCAAATCAAGATATCACAGGCACTATCAATATATGGAACAGCATAATCGGTATTGATTCTGGTGTAATGATCACAGATTCTGGGGGAAATATTACAGGTACGACGAGTAATCCAATTGATCCCCAGTTAGGCGTCTTGCAGAATAATGGTGGTTATGGTCCAACGCACGCGTTATTGGATGGGAGCCAAGCTTTAGAATCAGGATTGGCTTCATCATGCCTTACAGTCGATCAGCGCGGATACGGCCGTCCCTATGATTCGGATGATAATGGAATTGCCAACTGTGACATTGGTGCATTTGAAAATCGAATTTTTAATGCTTATTTACCTAAAGTGCTTAACAGCTATGCCAACCTTCCTGATTTAGTCGTGCAAACTATTACAGTCACATCAGACTCTGTTACATTAACCATAGTCAATCAAGGTGCTGCAGCAACCGATCAAGATTTCTGGGTTGATCTCTATATTAATCCTGACATCCCACCATCAGATTCAAATCAAACTTGGGAAACCCAAGGTGGTCAGGGTATCGCATGGGCAGTTACCTCATTGTCCCTCGCTCCAAACGAAATCAAGACCCTGTCCCTTCACGATAATTACTACGATCCAATGAATTCAAATTTTTCAGGCACATTTCCAACAAATGCTCAAATTTATGCCCAAGTTGATTCTGTCAATTTGGAAACAGCGTACGGAAACATCCTAGAAACTCATGAAGTTTTGAATGAGCCATACAACAATATTTATGGGCCAGTTTCACCGTAATCTTTAGGCTCACATGTGCCCAAGTTATTAATTGTGCTGAAGCAGGGCAATTTTCGGGAAAATTCAATAACTTAATGAAAAATGAGGGGCTGGACAATATATGGACAAAACCTAGATATGTCATACAATACATTTACAACACATTGACAACTTTTTAAAGAACACACACAACTTCCTCCTCCCTCTCCTTCTCATATTCCTCCTTAATATCGTGTTACCAACTAGGGTTGGTAACACGTTTTTTCTTTTATATTCTGAACTATGGATTAAAACTTTTTACCAATGTGGAAAATTTCTTTTGAATAACTTCCGAACATCAAGAATTAACAATCACGTTGAAATTGAATACAAGGATCTAATAAATGCAATTTCCAATCATTACAACCCGAGATTTAAATGGGGACGAAAAAACTTTACCAGCGGATTTTACAGGTGATATAAACTTAATCTTTATAGCCTACTATCAATGGCATCAAAGAGAAGTAGACAGTTGGATACGAACTGCAAACCAATTAGAAAAAGAGTTCGAGAATTTTCAATATTATGAGCTCCCTGTGGTTGGTGAAATGAATTGGTTTGGTCAAAAGCAGCTCGATTTTTGGATGCGCACAGGGATACAAGATCGAAAAACGCGCGCACGAACCCTCACACTTTATGTTAATCAATCAGAGTTTAGACAACAAGTGGGCATAGATACCGAGAATACGATTGCCTTAATACTACTCAACCGTGAAGGGAAGTTGTTATGGCAAGCCTTAGGGCCTTATTCAGATGAAACAGCTCAATCCCTTTTCAACATGGTTCGAAATGAAACAACTGCTCTTAATAATAAATTAGCTCAATAATTCTAAGGTATTGTTATCCTAAATATGGTTTCAACAGAGCATCTATTGCGGGAATTTTGGGCTTTTTTAACAGCGGTGTGCCAGCTATACAGAATAGGTATGACCTAAAATCGACAATAGACAGACTGGAACTTTGCTAATCCCTCTCTTGAAGCGTCTCTTCTTTCTTCAAAAACTTCTCTCTTGTGCAATTAGAATCCAGAAATCGTAGCTGACATTTTGCATACGCTTATCTCATCAAACGTTTTTCTGCGCATGATTAAGCTTTGGTGTCATGTGAATTTTGCTCGCTAAATACCCCATACTTTCCCTTTATCGATTGCTCAATCTCAAACTATGGGCGCACGAGATGGTTCGTTAACAGACAATAAATGAAACGAAATATTGAAACTGAATGTGAAAATCTTGTGACTTTTTGAGGCTTAGTGTGTCTATAAGTCGTTGAAATACATTTTTCTTAGACTTAAGAGACTCATCCTGAAATTACACACAGTCGACAATATCAACGCCCAATGAATGTGATTCTGTTGGATGCACCTTCCAATTATGAGGCCTAAAAGCGGGACACAATAATCGAGGACATTCAGAGGAACACGACCATTATCCACGTTTGAAAGCTACTAAACCGTTATATATTTGTATGTTTTCCAATTTTCAAGAGATGCAATTGATGACTTTATATAACAAACTTCTAACTTATATTTTTCCTACCATACTCTTAAATGATGAATTTGGAGAAAAGGCTCATTTTCTTGATCCAATACGCGAAAGAATAACAACGACCCTTGTGAGACTGACAATGGTTTGGGGTGTGCCAACGATTCTAATCGCAACCCTTCCTGCAATACAGCATGGCTTAATAGGTCAGCTCGCTGCGGGATATGTTTGTTTTATTATCATTTTCTTTTTTGCCTTGGATCGCACTATTTCATACAAAGTACGAGCAATTATATTAATGACAATGGCCTTTGCATTTATTGTTGCTGCTATGTTTGACGGAATAAACGAGATGACGAGCTCCACGTTATTCACGTTCGTGGTAATGGTCACACTGATGTTAGGATTTCGAGCAGGTATGGTTGCCGCATTAATTGGTATTGGCACTGTATTCATGATGCAGTGGTTATTTCTAATTGACTTACTTGAGTTTAACCTTTACCTCGTGGCGATTGACGACAATATTTTTGGCGTTGTTGCATTTGCTGCCTTTTGGTTGTTCTTTGTTGGCAATTTTATCTTGACGATTAGCGTGTACTTTGACGAATTTGCCAAAATGCTTGCTCGTGAAGAAACAGCATTGAAAATGGTTGAAGGAGAAAGGGATATTCTCGTCAAAACATTAAATCGCGAAAAAGAACTATCTGACAAATTAGAAGTTGCCTATTTGCAAACAGAAGAAATGAATCATATTCGGTCAAAAATGATCACGATGATAACCCACGAGTTTCGAACACCGATAACCTCAATTAAAACCTCTGCAACGTTATTAACTGAGCATTTAGAGCGTCTCAATCTTGACAAACGGAAGCGAATTCAAGGGCGAATTGATAATTCAATTGATTATATGACCATGTTATTACAGGATATTGAGCTCATTGAGAGACAAGATATTGATATTTTAGAGGTTAACAAGTCAAAATTGCTTTTAAGTGATTTTTGTGAACAAATTCAAATCTTTATCGATGAGCAATTTGCGGACTTACCCATTGAATTTAGATACCCACAGGGCACTGATATCATACTTTATGCAGATGTGAAGTTGCTTGAGCGTATCGTCATTCAGCTATTAACAAATGCCGTTAAATTTTCAAATAGTGAAACGGCCGTTTCATTGACTATGTCTTTTGACAGCGAATTAAGGATTGGTGTAAAGGATAAGGGAATTGGTATTCCAAAAAATGAAATCGGCCTCATTTGGGAGCCGTTTTATCGTGCTGAAAACGCGCAAAATTATCGTGGTTTAGGCTTAGGGTTAACAATTATTGCTTATATTGTAAAGAGATTAGAGGGAGAGATTACAGCCGTTTCGCCAGGAATAGATCAGGGAGCAACCTTCCAAGTCACACTCACAAGTGGAGTACAAGATGAGCCAACCCTTGAGAGGGCATAACAACAGCACCTACGAAATAGGGAATAATGATTCAAAATTTGTTGAAATTATCATTACCGCTTTAAGGTAATCGAATCTCAACACTTGTACAACCTAAAGGACTAAATTGTATTGAAAAACGGCAGTTTAGTTCAGCCGTTCGCTCTTGAAGTAATCTTTAGGCATATATACAGACTATTCAAGTTTGAGCTCATTAAATTCGAAGGAATACATATGAGCTAAACTCGAAACCTGTATTTCTTTCCAACCAGCTTGCCTTTCTTGGTTTTCATACCCACAAAATCAACGGCCGTTTCTCCTTCCTCTTCATCCCAACCGATATAACGCATTGTCGATTGCCAATTGCTGTGCACGCACCCTTATTGCGCCTACAGTTCAGCCTGCAGTTGCCTACGGCCACCGATGGAATAATTAAGCCAAGGTGCCGATTGAGGCTGGGGAAAAGAATTGGAAGTAAAATTTTAATATTATTTCTTTGCGGCCGTTTAGCCACAGCCTGTACCCCTATTTGTATCCCATACAATCGTGTTAATGGGTACATTTTCTAGATCATCTTTTGGTTTAATGAGTGCAATACAAATTCAATCAAAGGAGATTTGAGAATGCAAGTTAGATGTGTTGTTACCGGACATAATGAAAAAGGAAAAGCAACCGTAATGAGCGATACGGCCGTTCCACCAGTCACATTTAACCATGTTTCGGGATTCGAGTTCCATCAATTTTGGGGCTCTGACGAAACGATGACTTTTCCTGATAAAGGCATTGAGCCACCCTACCATACCTACTACCCACCTGTTAACGGCTTCCGATTTACATTTTTCACCATTGGCCCAAATTCAGTCGAAACATCAGACAATTTTGATGTAGTTGCGGCGCTGCAAGAGTTAGAAGAGAAAGCGCCGGGGATGGCTGAACTTCTAGAACCCGATGATCCGGGATTTCACACGAGCGATACAATTGATTTTGATTACGTCATCTCAGGCGAAATTTGGTTAGAATTAGACGGCGGCGAACAGGTTCATCTGAAACCGGGAGATGTCGTTGTCATGAACGGCACGCGCCATGCTTGGCGCAATAAAAGCGACGAACCGTGTGTCTTACTGGGTTGCCTTATTGGTGCAAAACGAGCATAGGGAGAAAAAATGAAAGTTGTCTTGATTACAGGAAGCAGTACGGGGATTGGGCAAGCGACCGCTCTCCATTTAGCACGCCAAGGGTATCATGTGTTTGCCAGCATGCGCACGCCAGCAACAGGTTCAGCTTTGCTCCAACAAACGTCGCACGCGGAAGGGTTACAACTCGATGTGATTCAGCTCGATGTGAATGATCCGTCATCAGCGGAGCAGGCAATCCAAACAGTGCTAGAAAAAGCAGGGCGTTTGGACATTTTAATCAACAATGCGGGCATTGGCGGTGGCGGCACGGTCGAGGAAACGCCAGAAAGCAAACTGAGAGCAATCTTTGAGACAAACTTTTTTG
>JANQSK010000391.1 GCA_028284105.1 Anaerolineae bacterium | reverse complement strand
CGATGATAGCTTATTTAAAACGATGTGTGAGGGAAAATACGGCCGTTGATTTTCCACAGCGAATTTTGCCAAGTGGCCACATACAAATAGTAAATCGCTCCATACTTTCATCGAGCAGATTGCAGCATGAGTGTTCTAAAGTCAGTTTGAATTATTTATAAATCTAAGAAAGCAAACATTAATCTTCATTAAAAGTATCAACCGGTAATAAGGTCGGAAATAGTAAACCAGTTGCGCTCTGAATGTTGGGAATTGGAATTGATTCGTATTTTTCAAAATTTATTTCTTCAAGGATTGGAACAACTGACTGAATTTCATCACTTTGATGTAATATGAATCCCGCTGCTTTCAAAGTTGAATTATCAACCCAAGCAACAATTTTCCAAAAAGATTCAGGGACTCTCATACCAGTATATATTTCACTTAAAGGAACGTTAGATCTCAATTCATTATAAAATCGATCTGACGATCGAAAAATTGGTCCAGCAAAGTAAGTAATTCTATTCCCTTTCGCGCTTTCTCTAGTAATAATGTCTTCAAGATCACCCCACTCAACATTATTAAAATTAGCAATCATAGGTGAAGCATTCGTAATTGAGAAAGAATGCTTATCTGCAAGCTTCATTGAGTCTCTACTATCTCCCCAAACGGCATCCTCTCTTTTAAATAGGTGTCCTCGATGAATTGTATTACTAAAAATTTCATCGTCAGGTTGAAATTCATCATTCATCCGAGGGTCAATACCCCAGTTGGGACGGCGTGGGAGTGCACCTAATCCTTGTTGACCCCACAAATTTTTTCCATCAACATTACCAGCAATAAAAAAAGCTGTACGTCGGACCTTATTCATAAAAACACTAAAATTTGCATATTTTAATTCACTTTCTGAAGAATCCTTGAGGTTTGCTAATTCATTTTGAACCTCACTTGTCAATGTAGGTAAGGGAATAATAAATTCTCCCCCTAGGAAGTCAGGACGAAACCCAACAGCACCATCAAATGTGGATCTTCGACGACGGGAAATTTCCTCAATACCCCCCTCTAGTCCAAGCGTTGATGTGGGTAGGTGTATGGGGTTTGTTGGTAATTCGATTGGCCCGCGTCGTGGATCATTTGCTACTGACCTGATTTTTTTTAATACTAAACCGGCTGCATTATTTTGTTCTGCTTTGTTTCTAAGAGAGTGGTAAATACGACTAATCCTTGTACCCTCATTAGTTTCATAGCGGATTAAATCATATGGATCATTCTCTTCGGCAATCGTGCCATCCAATCTTAGAACGACTTCTTCCCCATCGATAATTGTTGTTTTTGCAACGCCACCTCTATGAAGGGCAACAACAAACCATTGATCACTACATACGGGTGAACCTGAAGAGCCTTTCAAAGTATCTGTTCCATAAAAAAGAGAACTTAATTTTTTATTAGGATCAACACCATCTGGGATCACATCATCAATATAATTGTCGCGGAAAGCAATTTTCTTCCGTCCACCCCTTGGATGCTGAATAATATTTGCCGTTTGTCTTTGAGTTGGGTTAATTTTGCCTGTTTCTTCGAACAATCGAAGATACCCAAATTGCGCCAATGGAATCCCATTGGCGGTGCGGCTATCTACACCCACAAATGCATAATCGAGCTCTTCATCATTGACAAAAAGTAAGTCAGGTCTCAAACGAAAGGAACTTGTTTGTTTAGGTAAACCATTTAATTCCTCTTCATCATCAAAAATCACTGTGCCAGCAGCTGCAGTATCATAATTTGATAGCACATGTGCGTTTGTTAAAAGCAAACCAGGAGCTACGAGGAAACCAGTAGCATCACCTTCTTCTGTTACCAGACCATCACTAATTCTTATTCGCCCAACAGACCGTGCAACTAATAACCCTAACTGTAAGAAGCGAATCGGTCGTAAATCATTATCTCTTTGTAGAATTTCATTAATCACAACAGTCGCGGGTCTTGTTTCTGATGGTGGGACAATTATTGCTTTTGTGGCCAAAGCCTTTTGAACATCCTCAGAGATGATGTATTGTGCAATTGATGATTGTGTTGAGATTAGTCGTTCGGCTGCAGGGAGAAATACTTGTCGGTGACGTTCAGCTACTTTCTTTCGCTCAGTCTCAACGAAATTCTGATCAAATTCTTTATAAGCATTTTTATGTGCTTTATACCTAGCTGCAGTTTTTTCTAATTGCTTTAGATTGATAGCCATCAGAATTTCCTTTTACTTTAAAATAGCTCAAAAGTGCTTATGTCCTGATTCAGCAAGAACTGAGTCTCTTGAACCTTGACTTAGATACCATATATTTGGTTGTTGCATTGATGAGTTTATAACTTCAAGTCAGGAATAAATTGGCTCACATTCTTATAGCAATGAAGAATGTGCCATTTAATAAACTGACAAACTACTTTTACAGGAGAACTTCAGTCAGTATAAGTAATAATTGATAATTGATCAATTTAGAAAAATTTAGTTTGGGTCTATTTATTTTTCATCATTGAGTATTTTTATTCAAAGCAAGAAACCTTCACTTTGGGGTCGGAGAGAATCTCATTGCATGGGTCTCACGGGGTAGAGCTTAGTTTAGACTAATTGTTATTAATTTAAGTATATGTGTTGAAAAACGGCCGTTTTTGGACTTTACCTTGAATTGCAGGAATAATACATTGAATATCTTATAGAAAATAATCATATGTTCCCACTCTTTGACCTTTTAACCCTTCGGTTTCCCGAGCTTAAACCCAAACAAACGAAGATTCACCTTGCCAGCCATAATGGCATTGAAAACCCATTGGATGTTTATTTACAAGGTAGTTTTGAAGAATGGCAAGGGTTTCAAAATCAACGCAATTTCGAACGGCCGTTTATCCTTTCGCTTATTCAGCTTCCGGAGAAGAACCATTGGCTATTTGCAGGAATACATCGCTCACTTGGATCTGAATTTAGCGAAAAGGTTGGGCGCTATTTATATGAAACGGAAGAGGTGGAAGAAACGATGCTGTTAAACGGCCGTGTTGTCGTTGAATTTAGTCGGTCTGGTCGCATGCCCTACTTGGTTGCTGAAAATTGGATTGATCGACTGGCTATTGTCGAAATTAAACCGGAGAGAATGGTTGTTGAATCATTTCCAGGTTATCGTAATACCTGCATTCCCAAATCAACACTCGATCTTGTCGTCAATCAATCTATTGAATCATGGCGTTCAGCGCTCAGCAATGTTGCAGGAGTGTATCTCATCACAGACACTCAAAATGGAAAACTATACGTTGGCAGCGCCACCGGAGAAGGTGGCATATGGCAGCGTTGGGTTGATTATTCAAAAAGTGGGCATGGTGGCAATCAAGAGTTGAAATTACTTTTAAAAACCAACGGAGCTGAACATGCTAAGAATTTTCAATTTTCAATATTGGAAATCGCAGATACGCATGCCACTGTCGAAGATGTGTTAAAAAGAGAGATTTACTGGAAAAATGTCTTAAAAAGCAGGGATTTTGGTTACAATGGAAATTAAATCACCTGCAGTGCATGTTCGCGTTATTTGCCTTTAGCCTAAAATTCACCCCTCAATCAAAAGATAATAAATTTAAGTCATTAGGGATCATTCATTATGAAATGGGATGAACCAGACGGGTTGGGGTTTACGCTCAGGTTTCACCAATGTTTCAAGTCTTTCGGGGTTGGCTAAATACCACTCATATTCTCCCCATCGCTTCTTGCAATCGGTCACTTCTACTGTGCCAATTAAGACGCCAGTCGGCAGATCGCCAGGCTTCAGATTGAGCCGTTGAAATTCGTAATCTGGGCCAGGGGTCAAGCTCGCATAAATATAAACTCGGCCTCGTTTACGAGTTACTAAGCTACGATACTCAATTTTTTTCTGTCCCCGCATGATCAATTCCGCATAGGGTTGGCGAACGCTCAACGCAGATAGGTTTTCCATCGTTTATTCCTCCATTATGGCAGTGATTTATTTGATTTTAACAGATTGAAGGCTGTTGGGGAGAAACGGCCGTTAGACTAGTCTAATAAGGTTTTTCCCTATTGAAAAAATGTAATCATTTACCTTCAGTGGCTAAACGATCAGCCAAGATCTGCATTTGCGGCAGTTCCATAGCCATCCTCATTTGTTTAGCTAGCTGTACAGCTTTATGAGCATGCAGCTGAGCACTCTGAAGGTTACCTAATGCTTCTTCTATCAAAGCAAAACGATAGTTTAGAATAGCAAAGTAGGGTTTCCCACCTTTTTTTTCATAGAACTGGAGAGCGATTTGGCAGATTGCACGGGCTTCTTCATACTTGCCAAGCTGGTACAGAACGTAAGCCATATTGCCTTGAGTGCCTAAAGCCATATCATAATGGTAGCCACGCTGATCCAGGCGCATTTGATCGGCCCAATCAAGGACACGCTGAAAGTGATGTTGGGCAGTAGGCCAATCTTGTTGATCTCTCGCCCATTTTCCCCACTCAAAGTCGAGATCAGCCTGAACTTCGCTAGGTAAATGATGGATTTCAATCATTTCCCGGCAACTCTGAAAAATCTCTTCGGCTTTTGCAAAGTCACCCGCTTTGCGCACAGCTTGACCACGAACAATCCGCATGTCAGTTTGCATGATAATCCCTTCAATGCCAGTCACCTTTTCGGTAGCGCTCAAACCTTGCTGAAAATATTGTTGCGCCTCATCAAATCGACCAAACTGAGCTAGGATCCAACCAACTTGACGGCAAATACCCGCGAGCGCAGGATATTCATTTTCTATTGCGGCCAATTCAATTGCCTTATCCCCATATTTTAGAGAATCAGCCCACCTTCCCATCATATCAAGATACCAAAAAACGGCCGGCATTAAAACTAATGCTTCATGAATACGACCAGCAGAAAACGTCCAATCAACAACTGCCAGGATGTTTTGTCCTTCTTCTACCAAAATATCAAAATTGTACCAGCGTGCATGATTGCCACCGTCTTCCTCCACCAGATTGATATAATAAGCAAGCCAGTTCTCAACCAATTGACGATCTTCATTGGGGTGCTGAACTCGTTCGGCCGCAGCATAGCTGCGAGTAAGGGGGAGAAGGGTAAAACGGCCGTTATCTTTATTAATCAGGGACAGCTGCTCCAATTTCACCAATCCTTCATCACGCATCAATACATCGTCAGCCAGCCCGGCGACTTGACCTAGACTTTGCCGAGAAGC
>JANQSK010000382.1 GCA_028284105.1 Anaerolineae bacterium | reverse complement strand
GAGCAAATTCAACCAAGTTGGCTCCCATCCAATGCCCAACGATGGTTTTACGTTTTGTTTTCTCGCTCCATAGTGATGGGAACATTAACGGGCATCTATGTTTGGGGATTCCACATGCTTGGGATTCTTAATTTCCCCAATTACCAATCCACCTTTGTAAATTATTTTAGTAGCCAATTTCAAATTCCACCTTTGCTCAGTTTCATTTCGTTTTTTATCCTTATTGGTTCATTTGTAGGTTTATTAGATGGCTTTCTTTTTGATCAGCGGGATAAAAAAGACAATATTGCAAGATTAGAACTCGGACCAGGTTTACAACATCGTACAGGGGTGTTTGTTCTCATATTTGTACTATGTGCTGTGTTAATCAGTCTGTTTGATCCCTTTCAACTTGGCATTTTCACAGGCATTATTGCAGGCATTAATTACACTATCGGATTTGATTACATTAAACAAAGTCAAAGTTGGCGGACAGAAGTCCGTTCTATTCGCTCGATCAGTTGGTCATGGGTATCTGCATCCAAAGGAATAGTCGAGGGGCTATTTTGGGGCGGCATCTTAGGTTGGGCGATTGGTTCTCTCTATAATTTCCAATCTGGATTCATTACTTTCATCTACTTTATCCTCCTATTTTTCTTAATTGTTGGGCTAGAACGCACCACTCTCTCAACGTCAAATAAGCCGAATGAAGGCATTTTGCTATCATTTAGAAACTTTCTCATCGCTTTACCCTTGATATCTCTGTTTCCAGCCGTGTATATCTGGGTGGCTTTGGGGAGAGACTCAGTCATTTACGGGTTGATAAATGGTGCAATTATTGCCTTGATTTTTGGTGGGGCGGATAGCATTAAACATTATGGGCTACGCCTCATGTTATGGCTTAATCGGGATATTCCGTGGCGATTTTTTGACTTTCTTACAAATGCCACCCAATATGTTTTCTTAAGGCAAGTCGGTGGCGGCTATGTTTTTACGCATCGATTTCTACAGCTCCATTTTGCAGAACGGTTTTCAGAATTCTATGATGAAACAAATCAACAGCCTTTCACCGAAGTAGACGCTTTTTCAAGCCAGTACCAAACGCATACCTATCCACATATTCCAATCATCACGACGGATTCTTCAATCCAGCCGGTTATTGCCAATCGTTTTGTTATTGAAGAACTTATTGGTGCTGGAAGTATGGGGGAAGTGTATCGGGGTTTTGATATTGAGAATCAAAACCCAGTGGCTATCAAACAATTAAGAGCTTATTTGGCCCTTGACTATCCCAAGGCAGTCGATCGCTTTGTTCAAGAAGGTGAATTACTCCGTCAACTTGACCATCCCAACATTGTTAAAATCATTGCAACCGATCAACAAACCAATCATTATTACATTATTACTGAATTTATACCCCAAGGATCGCTTCAAGACTTTTTAAACAAGCGGAATATGCTCCCCATTGATGAAATCATTGATATTGGCTTAGAAATCAGCGATGCTCTCACAAGAGCACATCATCTCAAAATAATTCATCGTGATATTAAACCTGCCAATATCTTACTTACTGAATCCGGGGTGCCAAAGGTCGCTGATTTTGGGGAAGCTCATTTTGGCCAATCCACTGAGCGCATTACGGGAAAAGGCTCTTTTATTGGCACGCCCTTGTACGTTAGTCCAGAAATCTGCAAAGGGTCTGCAGCTGATGAACTGAGTGATGTTTGGTCGTTTGGCATTGTTCTTTATGAGATGCTGACAGGAAAAACACCATTCTATGATGAACAGCCGTTAAAGATATTAAGCAATATCGTCAACGAGCCAGTGCCCCTCATTTCAGAGTTTCGAGATGATGTCCCGTTTTCATTTGAAGAAATGATCTACCACATGCTCCAGAAAGAACCCGCCCAACGTTTAAATAGCATGCGTACGGTGGGGGCAAAGCTTGAACAGATCAAACGGGACATCACACAGCCTTAAGCATCCACATCAACCATTCTCTGGTTCTTTTGAGAAATTATCTATTCTAATTGGCAACTTTTTCCTACTTAATGTAAAAGCAAAATTGTGGTTGGGCGACATGCAAATGATGTGGCAGAATTGATTAAACATTCAATTGAATGAAATATTTTCAGGGCGACTTCTTTTCAAGGTCGAATTATTCTCGAAGGCATCATCATGATGACTCATCTATTTGTTTTAAGACCTATGTAAAACGACCAGATAAGTTTGTGGTAGAGGGAAGATGTAAAGTCACAAATTTGTATAACGGACAGAAAGTAAAGCCCGTCCTAGCGTAATCGCATGACCATCAGACAACTTTATAGTTTAGTAATTGAACACCATTCAAGAATTGAGGTTCAATGGCAACATTAGAATTTAAAAGTTTTAATGGATTTGTGCTTACCATTGATGATAAGCCAATTCAGCAATTCTATAGTCAAAAAGCAAAAGCACTGTTCATTTACCTTGCTATTGAATTTCCGCGCCAGCATGAACGCTCTCACCTTGCTGGTTTATTATGGCCCGATTACACTGAAAAGCGGGCTAGACGAAATCTCTCTCAAACATTTGCCTCCTTGCGCAAGGATTTGGGAGACGGCGAAAAAAACATTCCTTTTTTTAATACTTCCACTCAAACAATCGGGCTAAATCCAGATCTAAACTTGATGGTCGATGTTTTAGAACTTCAACATCTCCTTCAATTGATTCGTGAACATCAGCATGCGGATCCAAAGACGTGCGATAGATGCACGGCTCAGTTACAAACGGCCGTTTCTCTTTACCAAGGGCCATTCCTTGACCAATTTGGCGCGGTGGATAGTCCCCTTTATGAGGCGTGGGTTATTGCTCAGAAAGAGCAAATTGAGCAACAAGCCATTGAAATGATGGGGCGATTGAGTAGCAATTTAGAAGCGCAACAAAAGTATGAAGCCGCCCAACAGGTCAACGAGCGCTTATTGAAAATCTCACCCTGGCTTGAATCCGCACATCAACTTCAAATGCGACTATTTGCCCAACAGGGTCAACGCATTCAAGCGCTCAATCAATACGAACAGTTAAGCGATGTTTTGATGAGCGAGTTAGGGGTTGCGCCATCAGAAGAAACTAACGCGCTCTATGATGCGATTGAATCTGGCGAATTCAAAATTGAACCCTCAACTAGAGTAACAACTCCACAAGAAGAGCCTTCATCTCAACCTATTCCTAAGCCAGAATTTCACGGCCCCAAACGGCCGTCTTTAGTTGGTCGTCAGGATGAACTCGATATCATTTTGACCCATTTTCAAGAGCCAAATACGCGATTGGTCTCACTTATTGGACCTGGGGGGATAGGTAAAACCCACTTATCTATTGAAGCGGCTAAGCAGCTGCTCGAACAATCAGAGCAGTTTGAAGATGGTGCCTATTTTGTCGATTTAGCAGCAACAGAAACGGCCGTTCAGCTCATTACCCAAATCGCTTCGGCATTACAACTTTCCTTTTCAGGCATCTTGCCCCCCAAAGCCCAACTGATTGACCAATTGCAAGAAAAGCAGCTACTCCTTGTCCTCGATAATTTTGAGCAGCTAATTGATGACGGGGCCGATACGGTAGGCGACCTTCTCGCAGAAACTTCTGGGGTTCGCTTCTTGATTACCTCTCGAGAACCGCTTAATTTAATGGAGGAGTGGCAAGTGAAGATTGACGGGCTGGCTTATCCAAGAGAAACGGCCGTTTTTCCTCAGGACACCCCTTACCTCCAATTAGCCTCACCTGATCAAGAAGTCCACAAGTATCCATCAGTCACCCTATTTGTTGAGCGGGCCAGGCAAGTTGATCCCAAGTTCAGCTTGGTTGGAGAACGAGAGAGAGAGCAAGCTGTCCTACAGATTTGCAGTTTGCTTGAAGGGCACCCATTAGGCATTGAGTTAGCAGCGCCTTGGGTACGCATGATGTCATGTCAAGAGATTGTGCAAGAAATTAAGAACAGCATCAATATTCTAGCCAGCAAAAATC
>JANQSK010000375.1 GCA_028284105.1 Anaerolineae bacterium | reverse complement strand
ACATGTGGGCAGACGGCTTGCAACCTCGCAGTGATGGGTTGATATGGCGCTGTAGTGATCTGGAAGACGATGGTGTGCATCCTTCTGATGTTGGGGAAGAAAAAGTCGCCACCTTCTTGTTAAACTTTTTAAAAACAGACGATACCACTAAAAGCTGGTTTGGTGAAGGGAATCCGATTCTTCCACCTCCGCCTCCGAGCGACATGAATGAATCCCTGTTTTTGCCGCTTATTAGAAGATAAAGAGGCTTTTAACCATTTGGGAAGTGGTTTGCTCATTCATAATGAACATCTTCTCTAAATGAGTTTCTTATTCAGTCACAGACCTGTCCTATTTCAGATACAATCAATAGGATGACGCCATCCAATCCTAAAAATCACATCTTTGATCAACGAAGCCGTGCTATTCTCACGGCTCTATTTTTCCCTGTCATTGCACTTTTATTTAATAGCTCCGTTTTTAGCGTGGCGCTGCCCGCTATTCGTGATCACTTTAAAATTGCACCTGATATTGTGGCGTGGTTGGCCATTGCGTTTTCAATGCCATTTATGGTGATGATGCCGCTTTACGGCCGTTTAGGGGATCAGCTAGGACGGTCTAGATTGCTTGTGCTCGGCATAGTTATATTAGGGATTGGCACAGCGCTCATTTTTATAGCAGACACGCTGTTTTGGGTCTTTATCGGCCGTATCATTCAGGGGATAGGGTCATCAGGGGTTACACCACTTTGCTTAGCAATTATTGCCTCACGATTTCCTGAAGAAGAGCGTGGTCGTGCATTGGGGATATGGAACGCAACTGCTCCTGCAACCTCAATTTTTGCCCCTTCCATTGGCGGCTTTTTGGTGGATTCTTTAGGGTGGCGTTTTATTTTCCCCCCAATTTTTATCGTTTGCGTGATTACTATTGTCGTTGTTCGATGGCAGATTCCATCACTAAAAGATCGGCCAAATTTGCAGATTCTTCGTCAATTTGATTGGGGTGGTGTCTTCTTATTAAACGGACTCGTCCTCTTTCTCGTTCTTTATATTTCAAGTCGACCTGTTACAGGAGTTGAACCTTTTCGAGATTGGCGCTTATTGCTGGGCTTTCTTTTATTTCTTACTGCATTTTACTATTGGGAGAGAGCGCAAGACGATCCACTTGTAAATTTAAATTTGCTCAAAAATCAAAACTTTACCTTTGCCTCTCTAGCATCCGGTTTTCGTATGGGGATGATGGCTGGGCCTAGCTTTTTGTTTCCCCTATATTTAGCAGACCTCTATCAATTTAATGCAGCCGAGATTGGCTTTTTTGCTACTTTCCACTCGATCGTCCTGTTTATTCTCATTCGTATTGGTGGAAATATGGCTGATACACATTCAAGACGAAATCTTACAATTATTGGGTTATTTGGTCAGTTAATGGCAATGATTTACTTTGTGCTGTTTCCTGATAACCCCAACACAGCGTTTCTCTATGTTGGTTTAGCTGTGCATGGAGCCAGTGCTGGTTTAAATATTATTTCACTCCATCGCAAGGCGTTAGATAGCATCGATAGTACACAATCAGGTGCTGCGGCTGGGATCTACTCAATGACGCGTTTTGGCGGGTCGATGATAGCCACAACCTTGATTGGGGTGGTGCTTCAATGGGGTCAAGAGGCTGAATTTTCAGTTGCAAGAACATACCAAAGCGCTTTTTTGCTCTTGGTTGTCTTTGGTGTGTTGGGACTCCTATCTAGTTTTGCGCTTCAAAAGAATCAAAAATAAGCTTAATATCATTGGACGATATTTTGTAATTCAAACGCCAATAATGGTTTTCTTCTTCGTTTCAATTTCATCTCTCCGAGGGGCCGAGATTCAACTAAAGTACTGTAGGACTCCAAATTATTTAAGGTAGAATCAGAAATAATAATTTGATTTTCATTTGCATTTGAACAAAGATGAAAAGCTACATTCGTAACGTCACCCACAGTTGCAAATTGAAAACGATTCTTTGATCCAATGTAGCTAGGGGTCACAAGTCCAGTGCTAATCCCAATTCCAAACCCTAGCTTCGGCAAATCATTATCGAGTTTGTTTATTTTTTGCAGGTCCTCTTGAATCTGAAGTGCAGCCAAACAAGCTCTTAAGGCATGATCTGGTTGATCATCAGGAACATTAAACGTCGCCATCAAAAGATCACCTATAAGTTGAATGATGCTGCCTTCAAATTGTTCAATTGAGGCAGAAATCACATCAAAATATTTATTGAGCACTTTGACTGTTTCTTCTGGGGTCACTTGTTCAGCAAAAGCGGTGAAATTACGCATATCGGTAAACAAAATGGTGCATTCGCGAACTGAATTGCTTCCCGGAAAGGGAATCTCATCATCATGAATTATTTTTCGAGCAACGCGAGCGGGCATAAAGCGTTCAAGGAGCCGATTGAGTCTTGCTGAAGTGTGATCCATTTTGGCGTGAAGCATATGAATTTCTTCATAGCTTTTGCGCAGAGCAATTTCTAACTCGCCTTCATCAGTCACCTCTTCAACAATAATGAGTGCAAGGGGTTGGTCTTCTATTTTTTCGATGTGCAATCGCAAAAATAATAAATTACCTTCTGGTGAACAATATTTTAATTTTGGTGTTGTGATTGAGTCTGTGAGATTTCCATCAAATAATCTAATAGGAAGATCCAGTTCAGCAAATTCTGGGATGCATTCATAAATTGAAATAGGTGCTCCCTGTTTAAATCGTTTCTCAAGGTGACTAAACAATGGCCCTTGATGTTCAACGACAGTTAACTGTTTATCAATAATAAAAAGATCGAGATGTACTTTTGAAACAATTGATTTGAGCAAGGTTTTGTGAGGTACAAGTTGAGTCAAGTTAGGCATAGTTCTCTGTGAATTTAAAATTGGGGTAAATTTATGAACGGCACAAATGGCATTGATGAAAAATTAAACAGTGGGGAGCAATTTTCTGAGCTGCGAGAAAAAGCTGAGCTCGTGTTGCGAGGGATGAGTAATGATATCGAAGGATTCAGCATTGATGACACAAAAAGATTAATCCATGAACTGCAAGTTTATCAAATCGAACTCGAACTTCAGAATCAATCATTACGAGAAGCGCAAGAAGATATTCAAAAAGCCCAAGAACAATATTTTAACCTTTTTAATTTTGCACCAGTCGGCTATGTTACGCTACAGGACAATGTTTTTATTTTAGTTGCCAACCACACGTTTCAAAAATTAACCCTCACAGAAAATATTTCAATTATAGAAAAATCATTCACCTCATTTGTGGCTGAGGGCTCACAAGATGATTTTTACCTCTTTTTAAGACAGATCATCATTCAAAAAAACGCCCAACAGTGTGAAATAGATCTTGTTCGTCACGATCAATCCGAATTCCCCGTCAAACTGGAAGGCGGCATGACGTATGATCCTATTTTTGAAAAAGATGTTATCCAAGTTACCGTGAGTGATATAACTGCCCGAAAAAAGGCGGAAGAGG
>JANQSK010000415.1 GCA_028284105.1 Anaerolineae bacterium | reverse complement strand
AATGTTTCTTCTAGCATGATCAACAATGCTTTCGTAAAATTTTCCGACTTGATAGGATCCACTTCAACCTTCCTTTTCTAACTATTCGCTAGCAGACCGTGCTAAGTCTGCAATAGCGTCTGCAATTTCATCCCAGCGAGGGCGTGGCAGATTATGCCCCATATCCTCAATCAGCATCCATTTTGCATTGGGGTTTGAATCAGCCATTTCTTTGCCGCGTTCCGGTAAAACGAGTGGATCAAGCGCGCCATGAATGATCAGAATGGGCAGATTAACTGATTTAAACTTTTCCAAACGTTCACCACTGGCCACAATAGCCATCATTTGGAACGCCCAGCCTTGTGGATGGTAACAGCGATCAAAAGCCTCTTGAATGAGCCGTCTTTGATAAACAGCGTCAAAGTGCGGACCACTTGTTGCCCGCCACCCTTCTAACTGTAAATCAACATAGGTGTCAGGATTACTCACATCCACACTAACTGAGGCAGATACGGCATCATCATCAGTCGATAACGAATCAGCACGGCTGGCAGCAGACATAATTGAGGTTAAAGTCTTGACGCGATGAGGGTGTTCAATTGCAACCGTTTGCGCAATCATGCCCCCCATCGAAGTCCCAACCACGTGAGCTTTGTCAATTCCTACGGCATCAAGCACTGCAACTGTATCAGCTGCCATATCTGATGCTGTATAAGGTGCTTTAAAATTGGGATCATTTAAAACAGCTTCTACCGATGGCGGTTCACCAGGTGTTTTTGATGATAAGCCAGCATCTCGATTATCAAGTCGGATAAGATGAAACCCCCTATCAATAAACTTTTGACAAAGTTCATCACTCCAAAAAACAAGTTGGTTTCCCAGTCCAGATAGAAAAATAATCGTCTCATTTTGTGGGTCGCCAAGAGTTTGATAAGCAATTTTGACATCGCCATTTTGAGCATAATACGTATTCATAGAAAAACCTGTCGATGATTGTTGTTTATTAATTGGGGCTAGTATAATCACTTTCATTCGATTGGGAAATCAATATGAAGGCTATATTGTGGTAGACAAACTCAAAATAGTGGAAACAAAAGAAGCCATATTTGTCACCTTTAACGGCAATCTCGATGAATGGGTTGCCCGCTTTGAACTCGAAGAGGTGTCAAAGTTCCCTTCTCGACTTTGGGCTGAACGTATGGTTTCCCTCTATAACCAAAACGTCAATGATGATGAATCAACAAAATCCAATCGTAATTGAACAAGCCAAGCTTGAAGACGCACCTGCTATTGCAAAACTACAAATTGCCTCTCTACTTGCTTCTCACAAAGAATTTTTCCCACCCCATTTACACCATCTTGTTCTTCCACCTGATGATCTGATTCCTAACGGTAAAGCATGGCTCGGCTGGTTAAAACGTGCCAATGCGTACACGGCCGTTTCTCACCATCAAGCAACACTGACAGGCTTTACTACAATCCACAAAAAGAAAGAAGAAGACTCTCTCGCAGAAATCGCAGCCTACTTTGTTCATCCAGATTATTGGCGGCAAGGTGTTGGTCATCACTTATGGGAACATCTCGTCGTACAGGTTGCCACCTTGGAAATCCAAAAGCTGAACGTTTGGGTTCTTGATAACAATGAGAGAGCCAAGCAGTTTTATGCGTCGCTTGGTTTCAATTCAAATGGCAACAGGCGTACTTTCCTAGAGCTCGGAGCAGAAACGATTGATGAGATTCAATTAGAGTGTTTTTTGGAGTAGGATGGCGAAGTGGTCTTGTGAAGAATACGGCCGTTTACTGCAACGACCTATCGCCTATTAGCCCAAATCAATAAGAAATGAGAGCGAGAGGGCAACTAAAGCAGGGTTTTGTGGTCGTGTCGGCGGCATAACGATCTGATAATGATGGTCCCCTATTCCATGATAAACCTGACCGATCGGGTTGGGAAGATCAGATTGGGATGGCTCATCATATACCAGTAAATCAGATGGAACCTCATCATAGATTGAATAATGTTTGGGTTCATCATTGCTAGACAAAGCTAACCACAGGATATCCGCCACTTCGACAACATAATAAGGTGGTCGCTCGGGAATCACGTGTTTGTTAATAATGGCAAACACCGCGTGATCTTTCACAATGGCATACGCTGTATGTTGACGGCCGTTTTTCATTCGCTCAGGTGCTTTCAGATCCATTGAGGCGACTTCCGACCCGTTAGAACGGCCAAAACGCACATGCGACTTGGGTAAATTGGCTAACCAAGGCGATTTATAGTCTGCAACCAACAGCAAACGATCATCTTGTCCAAATAAATGGTACTGTCTTGACTCCCCAAAGGGGGATAATCGATTAATCCGATAATCCATAAGTTACCAATTTTACAGTCCAAAACCCTTTCAGCCAAAAAGTGAAATTTCTTGAAATTCATCAGGTAACATCAGCATTATTGTGGTATACTTTTCCCATGCGGGATAGTACAACAATAGCTATACGCAACCCCAACTCATCAGCTAAAGGGATATAAGGCAACATGTGCAATAACCACAAAGAATTTGTACACCTTCATTGTCATAGTGAATACTCATTGCTTGACGGTCTTAGTCGAATCAATGAAATGGTTGAACGAGCCGTTGAGCTCAATCAACCCGCCATTGCCCTTACTGATCACGGTGCCATGTATGGCACTATCCCCTTCTACAGAGCTTGTAAAAGTGCTGGTATTAAGCCCATTATTGGCATTGAAACTTATATGGCGCCACGCAGTTACACCGATCGTGATCCACAAAAAGATAAAAATCGGGCGCACATGCTGTTGCTCTCCCAAAACCAAACGGGGTATCTCAACCTATTAAAAATAGCGAGCACAGCTCAGCTAGAAGGTTACTACTACAAACCTCGTATCGACCGCGCATTTCTAGCCAATCATGCAGATGGCCTCATTGGGACAACGGGCTGTATGGCCGCTGAAGTCCCTCAAGCCATTCTCAATAACAACATGGATTTGGCGCACAAACTCATGGGAGAATATCTCGATATTTTTGGGAAAGAACGCTACTACATCGAACTTCAAGAGCATCATATCCCAGAGCTCACTGAAATCAACAAAAAATTGATTGAAATGGCCCCTCACTTTGGGCTTCAAAACAATTTCCTCGCTACCAACGACACTCATTACACCCGCGCAGAAGACGCGACTCCGCACGATGTCCTGCTGTGCATTCAAACAGGTGCAACGGTACAGGCCGATCGGCGGATGCGCTTCTCTGATCAAGATTACTACATCAAATCACACGACGAAATGGCCGATATGTTTGGCGACATCCCCGGCGCACTCAGCAACAGCTTGCTTATTGCCGAGATGTGTGAGGTGGATCTTGACCCGAAAGGCTATCATCTCCCTGAATTTGAAGTCCCGGAAGGATATACCGCCCACACTTACTTCCGCATGCTGTGTGAAAAAGGGTTGACATGGCGCTATGGCGAAAATCGTGCAGAGCATGACGAAGCGCTCAATGCACGCCTTGAGCATGAAATTGGCATTATCCAACGTATGGGGTTTGAAACTTACTTCCTCATCGTGTGGGATTTATGCGAATGGGCTGTCCGGAGTGACGAATGGTGGGAAAAACACCAAGACCCCTATCCATACAGCAGCTATCAAGAGTGGAAAAACAACGACATTTGGTGGAACGTTCGTGGTTCCGGTGCAGGGTCGGTTGTCGCTTACTCACTTGGTATCACGAGCATCGACCCGCTTGCTAACGGCTTAATTTTTGAACGCTTTCTCAATCCTGGCCGTGTCTCTATGCCAGATATCGATTTGGATTATCCTGATGATGTCCGTTCACAAATGGTTGCTTACACCAAGCGGCGGTATGGGGAAGAAAAAGTAGCCCAAATTATTACTTTTGGAACGCTTGGGGCTCGGGCTGCCATTCGTGACGTAGGGCGTGCTTTTGATATGCCTCTCCATGAAGTGGATGCAATCGCACGCATGGTACCAGCCATTCCTGGCAAGCCAGTCAAAATCAACAATGTGCTTGATACTGAGCATGAGTTTTATTCATCAGAGCTCACAGAACGATATAAACGAGAAGATGCCGTCAAAAATCTTCTTGATACAGCTAAATCAGTCGAAGGAATCTCACGCCATGCGTCAAGCCATGCGGCTGGTGTTATTGTGTCTGATCGGCCGCTTCATGAGTATGTGCCTTTAAACCGCCCCACTAGCGGGCAGGAAGGGCTTGGCGGTGTCGATCGCGTGACCCAGTGGCCGATGGAAATCGTTGAATCCATGGGTTTACTCAAAGTGGACTTCTTGGGTTTGAGTACATTGACGGTCATGCGTCGAGCGGCTCGCCTAATCGAAGAACGATTCAACATTAGCTACACCATGGACAACATCCCTTACGACAATGGGCATGTTGGTCCCGATCCGACAAAAGATCCTGATGCGCTTTTTGACATGCTAGGCCGTGGTGAGGTTGCAGGGGTTTTCCAAGTGGAAGGGGCTGGCATGCGGCGCTTGATGATAGAAATGAAGCCGCGCCGTTTTGACCATATTATTGCGGCAATTTCACTTTATCGTCCCGGTCCGATGGAAAACATTCCTGAATATATCCGGCGCATGCACTCTGCAATTTATGATGAAGTTGACATTGTGGAGTATCACACTGACGCGCTCAAGCCGATTCTTGAAGACACCTATGGTATTTTAGTCTATCAAGAACAGATTATTCGCATCGCGTCTGACCTTGCGGGATATGAACCGGGTGAGGCGGATATGATCCGTAAAGCAGTTTCTAAAAAGAAAAAGAAGCTGATGGATGAGCATCGCACTAAG
>JANQSK010000301.1 GCA_028284105.1 Anaerolineae bacterium | reverse complement strand
GGCGGAGATGGAAGGAGCGGTTGTGCTAGAACCCAAGAAGGGGACGCTCGTTTTGCTCCATGGCCACTGCTGGCATCGCGTTCTGCCCGTCAAGGGACGCTATCGCGTCTCCACCAACTACCGCTCCTCCCCCCGCGGCGTGCCGGGCAACATCACCGATGTCTGCGTCTATCGCAACATGCGCTATCGCTTTTCAACGAGTGAGGTGATTGAGGATAGGACGGTGGAAACGGCCGTTGCTGCCTAGACAAAGCCACCCAACCCTGACGGGTCTTGAGAGCTTATCAAGATTGGGCTGTTTGAGGGGGGGAACGGCCGTTTTTACTTATTGGAATTCTTAACTTTAGGCAAAATTTAATTCAACTATCCGAAAAGGATAAGCTAAAATACCTTCACCATTTACCGAATAGTTCTAAAATAGATCGATCTTGGGGTCAAAAAAAGCAATGCTGGCTAGCTTTTAACCAAAACCTTGTCCTGCCGGCCTAATTAACAACAACCAATACCATTGCCAAAACGTAAAGCCTCCACACTGTCGGTAAACATTGGTAGTTTATGCTGTATGTTGAGTAAAATTATTTTCCTGTTTATCGTGTAGGTAATTATCTCGAAATTGAGCAAGAACTGTGAGAATTTGTTGTTCTAAGTTTGCAATATTTTCTATCAAATAGTGCAATCTATTATTTTCATCTACGCCTTGTTTAACTAAAGCATCAAATTCTCTTTTCTGCTCATCATCTAGCATTGGCTCAAAATATTCAACAAGTTTATTACCGAATTCATCGTAAAGTCTCAATGCCTCTTGTTGTACAAACGAGTCGTCAGAAGCTTTATCTTGATACTTTCCTTGTACAAGTTGTTGCATAAAGCTGAATACATTTGGATCTAGTAGTATCGACGCTTGTTCACTTTGATCATCTTGTAAATAATCATCTCGAAATTGAGCAAGAATTTCGAGAATTTGTTGTTCTAAGTTTGCAATATTTTCTGTCAAATAGCGCAATCTGTTATTTTGATCTGCGCCTGATTCAACCAAAGCATCAAATACTCTTTTCTGCTCATCATCTAGCATTGGTTCAAAATATTCAACAAGTTTATTATCGAATTCATCGTAAAGTTTCGATGCCTCTTGTTGTACAAAGGAGTCGTCAGAAGCTCTATCTCGATACTTCTCTTGTACAAGTTGATGCATAAAGTTGAATACATTTGGAGCTAGTAGTATCGATGTTTGTTCACTTTGCTCATCTTGTAAATAACCATTTTGAAATTGAGCAAGAACTGTTAGAATTTGTTGCTCAAAGTTTGCAATATTTTCTATCAAATAGCGCAATCTGTTATTTTCATCTGTGCCTTGTTCAACCAAAGCATCAAATACTCTTTTCTGCTCATCATCTAGTATTGGCTCAAAATATTCAACAAGTTTATTACCGAATTCATCGTAAAGTCTCAATGCCTCTTGTTGTACAAACGAGTCGTCAGAAGCTTTATCTCGATACTTCTCTTGCACAAGTTGATGCATAAAACTTAATACATTTGGATCTAGCTCCTGGTTAGGGGATGGTGCTTGGTTGCTCTGTTCCAGTTGTTTTTCTTCATTTCCAATTAACGAAAATAGACTTTCGGCAATTTTTTTACCAGTTGTAATTTTTTCAGAAGGTTCATCAATAGTAAGTTGATATAGAGTAGAGAAAAGAAAATCATCTAATAAAGCAACCTTTTTCCCTTCAATCACTACATTTCTAGTGAATGTAGATTTGCGAATAGTTTCAGCTAGAGCATTAATTATTGAATCACGTAACAACTGATCAAAAATTGCTTGCTGTGATGTTCCAATTTGTCCCATAACCATAGCCGTGGCAAAAACAGTTACAGTACTAGAGCTTGACAACATTTTAGTAAGTCGCGGAAGGGCAACCATATCAATATGACGTAAGGAATCGATAGCAGTCATAGTTGCTTTTTGAACAATCCCCAAGTCACGACATCCAGCCGCTAATACTTCGATAATCCTTGAATCCACATGTCGAAATTGTCCTAACACAATAATGGAGAAACGACGCACATTAAAGCTTTTCACATCCAAAGCCGCTTCTAACAAGCTTTCCTGAAGCTTATCTTTATAGCTAAGTTGGGTTAAATTTGCTGGAATTTCTTGGGCACATGAAGCTAAAACAGCTAGTGGGTAGCGCTTTTTGCTCCATTCTTTTACTGGTAACTTTAATTTTTCCATAAGATGCTTGCCGGTTTGATCTAGCAAGGCAATAGAATTAACCACGATAACATGAGCAACTTCAACTAATTTGGAGTGAAAACCACGCCCACAAAGGCATTTAATACTATCCCATACTTCGGTTCCTTCGCCTGCTAGGAATAGACCTTGCAAAAAATCTTTCTCCATTTTAGCAAGAGCCATTAGCTCTTTGGCTACTTCAATTGGTTCAGATTTGCTTAACACTAAAATTCGCGCATAAACACCTAAACTGGCTCGCCTGAGTGACAAAAAAGCAGAATCGATAAATTCATCTAATTGATTTGCTATTTGTGCAGCGAGTTCTTTTTGCTGTTGGTTGTAGAGAGCTAACGTCCCCAGCCCATAAATACCGGCAATTTTTATATCCAATGATTCAGAGGAACATAGCGTCTTTAATTCTGTATAAGCTTCCAGTGGTGCCTGTATCATAAGCCCTATAGCACTCGCGGCACCTTGTCGGATGTTGTCATTATTAACTTTTCTTACAATTTTGGATAAGATGGGGAAGATTATTTGAGGCACCTCGTCAATATCCACTCTCCGTACACTGTCTCTTCGGAAAATATTGATGATTGCAGATACTAACGCCTCTTGGGTATCTTGTAAATCTGTCTCACCCAAATATTGTCCTATCTTATTTAGTACCTCCGAGTTGCATGCTGATATAGATGCAACAGCATATTTTGATGCTTGCTGTTCAGAATTGTCGGTGGCTTTGGCAAGTGATGTTACCAGAAAGTCGATATGTTCGACCGTATCAAAGTAAACCGAAACCACAAAATTATGATGAGCTAATGATGCTAAGCCATCTGGATGTGTAAGCTCTGTTTCAAACTGATGGCGACCAGATTCTTTGATTACTTCAAAGTCTATCTGCGAAGCAAACCTTTTTTGACTCAATACATCGTAAGTCCATTGTCGCCATTTATCATCGCTCCCTTGAATAATTTCTGCTATGTCTTTATAAATATGGACATCTAGATATTTAGTTTTGGCTAGCAGGATCGTGGCGCATATTTTTACGGCCTCACGAGTAGACATTCGCCAAGTTTTGAGTGTGATATAAACCTGCTCCAATTCTTCTTCTGCAGATGGCAGTTGCATTTGTTCTAAGATATCTATCACAATCAAACTATATTCTTGAGGATAATCTTCGACCAAAGGTTGAAGGATTACTAACTTGTCGGATGAAATAGTCATCGGCAATGGGTTAGCCAATAATTTCAATGCAGAAATCCGAGTGTCAGAATTATTTGATGCTACCTCTTGCCAAGCAAACTCTCTAAGTTTAAGAGAAGGGGTTGAAGTTAATGCTAGCTCAAAAAACTCACATTTTATTCTTGAAGTCAACGTGTCCCATAAATGGGAAAATTCAGTACTTGTTAGAAGTGCAGAGAAAAATCGGAGATATAAGATAATATTCTCTTGAGTTCTCATTTCACGTGCAAAATTGTTCTTAATTATTTCCAAAACATTTTTTTCACTATTTATTTGTGCGAGCGATATGATAGCCCACATATATGCAAAGCCGGCACTATCATCAGCGAGGTGATAAAATTGTGAATCAAGTTGATTTATAAAAGAGATGGAGGACTGAACCCGATTTAGCGTCTTCCAATTATTCAACGTTGAAATTATTAGCGGAACAATGCAGGGATTTACTATACCACTCCATTGCCGAAGAAATTGGTCTATGCCAGGATCATTCCCAAATATGATATCTATGGCTTGTCGAATGTTTTCATCCTGTTGATATAAATCGCCTAACCTAATCAGGGTATAATTGGGTAATATATTTTCAGGGTTGGGAACCTTTTGCAATAACGCATTGAAAGTAGCAGCAATTTGATCAGGGTTTCCCCCTTTATATAATGCCTTAAAGGTATTTCGTAATACATCTTCAGATGCCCAAGAAACAGCTTCCAATACTTTTGCTGCTGCATTACGCGTTTTAGGACAGTTACCTAATAGTGCATCAACCAAGACACCCTCAACTGTTTTTTCGGTATCTGTTCGATAAACCGCCTCAAAAGCTACAAGAATTTGCTCCTGTAGGGTTGTAAATCTTCCTTGAATGGTGTCATTAGATAATATATTGAGCAGATTATTAACTATTTTTCGGATTATTGCGGGAGGCATCCATACGCTATCAGCAATGCAATCAACGGCAAATAAAAGATTGCGATGCAAAATATCGTCATGGAGGGAATCAGCGTCTAAAATTGATTCCATCACAGAAACCAAATCACCTCGTTGAGTATCGCTCAAATAAGCAACAGCTAATAGAAGAGGCTCTCGCCAACGTGGGCGATGCAGATATTTTAGCAATCGGGTTGTAAATGTAGACGAGGTACGTGTTAATTCCCGAGCAACAAAATATTCTTGAAAAGTAAGGTGCATAAACCCATATAAACCCTCACCCCTTGCCACAAGTAAACCACTTTGTTCTCTAGCGGATAGAATAAAAGAATCAACTTCCCTTTTGAACTTACCAGGTAATGGCTGTTCTGGGTCTAACCCTTCCCATCTTGCTAAAGAGGAACTAACTTCACGACGCAGTTCCTTCTCTGTTGCCAGCCCAGTTGGCTCGTTTTCATGAAGCCACAAGGCAAAAGGGCCTAAAACATCAATAATCTGCGCTTCATCCAACGAGACATCACGGCGATCCACAAGTGTTTCCACAGCTTGTTTATAAAGTTTAATACGTCTAGTAGGTAATCGGGAATGTTCTCGGTGTAACAGCGCTAATACTGTAAGAAGTAGTGGGTTAGATGCTAGTTTACGTACTCCCCGTTCTTCAAAAATGTTTTCTATGAGTGAGTTTGCTTCAGTAGTTGCAGCTTTCTCGATTTTGGAGTCGGGTATTGCAGTAGGAGAACGAAGGGCTAAATATCTTTCTACGGCTAATGCCCATTGTCGACAAAACCGCGTAACAGCGTTGTCATTTAATGGTTCAATTACATAATGAGCAAATTGTCCTTGTAAAACGGAAGAACGATAGCCAGCAATTCTGCTGGTAATTATTACTTGATTCCCACCTACCTCGATAGGTAATGCAGCTTTAGGATTCAACCACCATTTCCGGTCTGATAACACTGATTCTGACCAAGGGTTAAGCGTTGCTCCTTGGCTAGCCCCCTTAATATATGTAGCTACGAAAGATTCAATATGATCACGGACTTTTCTGCGATCTTCAGATTTTGTGATCTCATCTAGGCCATCCAAAATAAGTAACGCTTGACCCTGATCAAGAAACTCTAAGCTCATATCATGAAGTTTTTTTGCCATTAATGTTGAATATTGCCCCAAAATCGGTTGATGTCCTAGGTAATCTTTAAGTGTTAGTGACGGCGTTCGATTAAGAGCATTTGCAAAGTCGGCAACCCTGACAAAAATAGGGAATTTGACTATCCCTAGATCGATTTCTTTTTCACTTGGCTCAAGACCTAAACGGGATGCTGGTATTCGTAATCTCTGTTGTTTTGCAAGCATTGCTCTGGCAAATTGAAATGTCAACCACTGAGCAAGGGTTGTTTTCCCACTACCGGGATCGCCAAGAAAAACAATCCAACGTTGTTCTTGTAGCACGGTGTCAAAACGAGAATTATCTTTTTCTTTGAGCCATGCTTCGCT
>JANQSK010000405.1 GCA_028284105.1 Anaerolineae bacterium | reverse complement strand
ATTAGTGCTGAGAGCACAGATTGAGTTAATGGATCGTCTGTTTTGAGATGTTTGAGATGTGTACAGAGCATTTGGGCTGGAATACTTACTGTGTCCATCTGAATTTGGCGGCATTTTTCCGGCGTTACGGCCGTTTCGCCATCAAGCAGCAGTGCAATGCGCTTGGAGCGGTATCCATTACGCCACATTTTACCCAAATCGTGTGGATACTGTTCTGCAACAATTTTGTTGTTCGCTGAAATGATTTTGTGAGTTGCCGGATTTAGGGCCGAGGGCATTTGTTCATTCGGGATAAAACCATGCCAATCATGCTGTCCATGCCATCCTTCATTAGGCAGAGTCCCATCTGTTGATTTTGCTCTGATGGGGTGTTTGCCAGTGAGCGCATAGCCACTGTTGCCTTGCTTATCCGCATAAAGCAGATTGAGTGCGGGTGCTTGAATTCTGGAAACGGCCGTTTGAAAAGATGACCAATTGGTGGCATCGTTTAGCAAGCCAAACCCATCCATCGTCAGCTCAGGTATGAGTGCGGCCGAGCTAAGCGCCAATTGATATTGTGATGATGCTTCAACAAGCGAACTGCTAATAATGGGTCCATGCATTGTAGATACCACTGACTCGAGATGGGGCTTTGCGCCTCGCACGTTTATCACTTCATCAACTTGTTTTGCTTCTAGCCATTGACCTTTGTGCCGATAAAAATTAGGGCGAGAATGATCAAACTCTTCAATGAATAAATCTTCGTCATCGGTATAAGCCATTGTTGCGCCCCAAGCAATATGCTTATTGTGGCCGATCATCACATAAGGCAATCCCGGCTGCGTAAATCCAGCGGCTTTGAAGCCATCTTGGCTTTCTAGATGCTGTACATGCCACGTCGATGGGGTGTTCACAGGCAAATGCATGTCGTTAGCCAGTAGAGGGGAACCTGATTGGGATAAAGTGCCGTCAACGACCCAGCCATTGCTGCCTCGTCCTTCATTGCTCCCTTTTCCCAAAAAGTAATGTGTACTCGAATTTTGCTGACCAAACATGGGATCCATTTGAATTTTGCTGAAATCCATTTTCAGATTCGAGAGGGTTAGTGGATTGCCATCTGGATATTGCAGGGCCCATTCTGATGCCTTTTCTTCACCCACTGCTTGAATAAGCTGCGCATAAATTGGTTCACTTGACGCACCAGTTGTTAATGCCCACATCTGTAAACGGCCGTATGCCAAACTATCTATCGGTTTCCAGGGTTCAGGTGTGTGGTTGAGGAGCTTGAATTCAAACGGCCTTCTATTTTGCCCAGTGATAAAAGCGTTCACCCCGGCGCTGTACGCTTTTAAGTCAGAAACGGCCGTTTGTGAAATGATGTTTAAGGTTGTTTCGGCGAGCCTAGCAAATCCAAGGGTACGCGCAATGCGATCCGTTTGGAGCGTTCTTTTGCCAAATAGCTCCGAAAGTGTGCCATGTGCAGCCCTCCGATTGAGCTCCATTTGCCAGAGGCGCTCTTGGGCGTGTACCCATCCTTGCCCAAAAAACAGATCTTTTCGACTCTCTGCGAACAGATAGACAAAGCCAAAAGCATCTCTTTCAATGGTTATTTTTGCAATAGGGGCGTTGATGTAAATACGGCCGTTTGTCTGAGGCTGTGGCAAAAATCTTCCGAAACGGGCTAACAATCGGCGTCTGAAACTCATCGCACCTGAGTATATCTTGAACGAATGAGAAGAAAATAAGCTATGGGCAAAAAAATAGGCGACCAAATCAGCATGTGCTCGATTTGGTCGCCTATTTGATACCTGCTGCTAATCGATTAAATTTTCACATGTTGAAATTTTAGAACATTAACCTCCTGCGCGAATCACCATAATGAATAACAGCGTGCAAGCCACAATGACAAAGCTTACGGGAATACCCACAATGCCAAAAAATTCTGCCTGTGTAAAAGGTTGTCGGTTCCAAACGGTTTCTTTATGGGATGAAAAATGATTCATGATGTCCTCCAATTATTGGTCGATTTTGTAAAATTTAATGCTTAAATCTTATTGGGAAACATGTCATTTTTGAGGTGGTAAATGTCATTCAAAGAATATGACTTTTGTTACTAAAGAATCGGAACTAATCAATCTACACTGGAACCATCAATTAAAAATTTAAGGACAGTTAAATCACAAGTTGCAGCTTGTGTAGTCCAACCATAGGAGATCGATTATGAAATACGAATACGTAAAAAATTGGATGACAGAAAACCCCATTGCTGTTTCATCAACCACCACATTACCTGAGGCTCATCAAATAATGAAAAACAAAGGGGTTCGTCGATTACCTGTGGTAGATGGCCAGAACAGATTGATTGGCATTATTACATTGGGCGATATTCGGGAGGCAAAAGCGTCCTCTGCAACCTCTTTGAGTGTTTGGGAATTGAACTACTTGCTAAATGAGTTAAAGGTCAAGAACTTTATGACGGCCGATCCTATTGCTGCGAAACCAGGAATGACCATTGGAGATGCCTCGACCTTAATGCTGGTTCATAAAATTGGTGGTCTACCCGTAGTTAATGAAGAGTATCAGCTTGTTGGGATCATTACTGAGTCTGACATATTTGAAATGGTTGTCCTGCATGAGTGGCAAGTTGCAGATGAAGCCGTTCCAGTTTCATGATTAGTTTAAAAGGAGATATACCATGTTTAAGAAGATTTTAGTTCCTCTTGATGGGTCACCTTTATCAGAATTTGCTATCCCGGCCGCCTTGGAATTGGCTGCAAAATTTGATAGCGAAATAACTTTGTTACGGGTCGTTACTTCAACGATGTTGTTTGATTCAGTTCCTGAAGTAACGAATATTGAATTGATGATGGCTGTGAGGAATGAGGCAAGAGAGCGAGTTGAAACCTATCTAAGAGGCCTAAAGGGGTCGCTCAGACAACAGGGATATGTTGTTCATGCCCAAATGGTCGTTGATCAAATGCCAGCCGACGCAATTTTAGATGTGTCTGAGGCGTTAGGGAGCGATGTCATTGTCATGAGTACGCATGGACGAGGTGGTTTGTCTCGTTGGGTGTATGGCAGTGTGGCAGACAAAGTGTTGCGTAAATGCAATACACCTGTTCTGCTTGTTCGACCTGATAATGAGGTCTTTGAAGAAGTAGAAGATGCACCAGAGCTACTCTTAGAACGAGAAGTGTCCTTGCTGTAATTTGTTAATTGGTGAAGTAAAGCCAAACATCAAATCATATCTACTATGATTTTGATGGCGTTGTCATGACGATGCTCCTGTAAATGGTAGGCATCCTTAACATTTTTAAACGGGAAGCGGTGCGTGAGAATGGGCGACACATCCACGACTTGATTATGAATCATTTCAAGTGCTTGATGTGTTGATGAATTATCTTCCTCATTCCACGTGCCGCTGATTGTTTGTATTCGACAATATTTTTCAAAGAAATTTGTGTAATCAAAATCCAACCGGTGTCCATGAAAAATGCCAAAGTAAAGGAGCGCGCCATGTTCACTGACGAGCGTGTGCGTCAAATTGATGCTGCTTGGTTCACCTGCCACCTCGATGACTAAATCTGCTAAACGGCCGTTTAATTGCTCTTGAACGGCCGTTTCCATGTTAGTCCCCTCTTGATTCAAAATAGTGCCTGTTGCCCCAAAATGGGAAGACATCTCAAGCCGATGAGGTAATAAATCCACACCAATAATTTGTGATGCTCCCATGCGCTTCATCATCAAGTTGAACCACAAACCTGCTGAGCCTTGACCAATAATCACAACATTTTTACCAATAACATTTGTTGGGAGGTGCTTACAAGCATAAATAACGGTTCCCAACTGTTGAGCCTGCAAATAATGTTCAATCGGTAGCTTGCTTGGCAGGGGGAGTAAGTCATTAGTCGGTGCCACAAAAAATTCACTCATTCCATTGAGCCAGGGCACTAGTACAAGCACTTTTTGCCCAACTTGAAGCTGTGAGTTTGGATCATCAATTGCTTCAACAACACCAACCACTTCATGCCCGCTGACACCAGGCGGGGTTGGATACATATCAGCAGTTTGATAATGCAGCATGAAAATATCACTGCCGCACAGTGACAAATGTAAGAATTTGACCAGCGCATGTCCTTTTTTTAACGGGGGAATCTCCGTGTTGATGATTTCGACTTGGCCTGGCGCCAAAACTTGGGTTGCAAGCATTGTGTTTGTCATTGGATCTCTTCTCTAAAATAGGTGTAAAAATCGAGCCACTCATGAGTTGTAGCATCTAAATTTTGAAAATCTAATTCTTCAATGGGTAAAGGGGAATTGGGGTGGAGGGCATCCATCTTTAAGCCGTGGCTGTGGCTGCTGTAATCAAGATTTACGGCCGTTAATGTGACTTCAAGCCCTAACCAATCTGCAATCATTGGAAAGGGGAGTGTGTCTGCAAGGTGATAAGCCAAGTTAAAAAATGCTTCATCTGCTGATTGAGCATCATGTTGAATGATCGATAATTGAGCGGCCCATCTTTTTGCTGAATTCATATTGAACAAAATTGTAAACGATTTGAATGAATGTGCGACTAATCATGGCTGAAATGGATCAATGCTGATACGCTTCCAGTGGGAGAAAACATGTTTGATTTTCCATGGTATTCATATGTCGGCATTTTGATTGCCGGTTTAGCTGCAGGCTATATCAATACGCTTGCTGGAAGTGGTTCGTTGATTACCCTTCCTCTTCTGATCTTTTTTGGCCTTCCGCCCACGGTTGCAAATGGCACGAATCGTATTGGCGTTTTGCTACAAACATTGACTGCGACGGTTAGCTTTCAACGACAAGGTGTTTTGAAATGGCGTCAAGCGCTTTTTTTGCTTCTTGCTTCTGGTAGCGGGGCGGTTGTCGGTGCTTTAATTGCCGTTGACCTCAATCAGGAAGCGATGCGTCGCACAATTGGCGTCATGATGCTGGTGATGCTGGTGGTGCTTTTTATTCAGCCTAAGCGCTGGTTGACTGTTGAAGAAGGAGCGCTTGAAAAAGAGCCTTCTTTGCAGCAGTTCATCATCTTCTTTGCCATTGGTATTTATGGTGGATTTATCCAAGCGGGTGTGGGTGTCTTTTTACTGGCTGGATTAGTGCTTTCTGTCGGATATGATTTGGTCCATGCCAATGCAGTAAAAAGCCTGCTTGTTTTTGGGTTTACGCTGTTGGCGCTGGCTGTTTTTATACTCAATGATCAAGTTGATTGGGGCATGGGGATTGCACTTGCCATTGGAAACTCAATTGGTGGTTGGTATGCAGCCAAAACGGCCGTTAAACAGGGGGCTGGTTTTATCCGCTGGCTCTTAATTGTTGTGGTCTTTGTTGCGGCACTCAACTTGTTTGGCGTCTTTAACTGGATCTTTGATCTATTTCGCTAGACTTTACCTGTCTTGAGCACAACGGAATCCTACATCTGGAATATTGCGGAATTCAGTCGCGCTGAG
>JANQSK010000270.1 GCA_028284105.1 Anaerolineae bacterium | reverse complement strand
ATTTTGAATACTCAAGGGTAAAATGAAAATTACTTTCAGGAGAACAAAAGCTCAAATAGGTGTTTTATTTCAAGAAACGTTTTGTTCTCCACTAACAAGAGTTTTCATTTTAGAAACTTCGTAACAATTAAGCTGGTTGCTGGAAAAAACTCGTGTGGCTCTGGTTATTCTTTAGGGTGGCTGTGGTTCGGTATTTATTACGGCCGTATTTGTTTAGCAGTTCCGCAATCGAGCCCCCGTATGTGATGACATGATGCCCTCGTAACGTTTTCCCTTCCCCTAAAGCGTGTCCCATTCGACTATAGATTTTATTAACGTAGGGATCGTGGATGTTCGCTTGCATTCGGAATTGCCCCAGCCCCATCTCTTGACCACGCATCATCGTAAACAGCATCCCCTGAAAGAAGAGGCGCGTCATGCGATAAGGCTTAGCAATGGCCGTCACATAAAGAAACATCGTGTCTTTATTTTTAAAGTTTTGTTGCGGGTCTCCAAAAAAGAATCCCAGCAAAGCAACAATTTTTTTGTTTGAATCAAAGGTTGCTAAAATGCCCCCATGTTCAAAAAGTAAATCAATCACCTTTTGAACAGCCATTTCCCCATCAAGCATTAAATCTTCTTTTTGAGCCAACAAAAACGTCTTGATGGCTCGTTCATCAATTTGTCTAAAGCAAAAGCGGTGCGTCAATTCGTTCAGTTTCATTTTATGTCCTTGTTCCAGGTATGTGAGTCTCACAATATATCTTGAAATAAAAGCACTACTCGGTAAAAAACAGCTGGGTTTCACATACCCAATTGCCCCTAATCAAATAGTACAAAACAAAAGTGACGCCAACGTGACACAAATTGAATATCGCTTCTCGGAATTAAAATAAATCCTCAGAAAATCCTATCGATTAATTAACCAACCTCCAACGCCCATTAATACAAATCCTAGAAGCATAATAGCTGCACCAGGTGCCCATCCTCGAAAAAACATCTTCGCATTTTCCCATTGGGCAGCACGTCTATTTGTTCTAGCCTCTTTCCCCGTGATAACTGCTAGGTTTTTTTGCAAATTTTCACTACCAAACGTGGTAAGAGTTGCCATCAAGACGCGATATCCACCATAAACGATAACGGCCGTTGCCACTAATATGATGGGCAAACCGATTAAATTATTCATAAAACCAGCTGTATCACCGCTACGGAGCAACGGCCGTAATGTATCCACCCACATTGACCACAATACTGAACCGATAAAAATCGCGAGCAGACCATATCCCACCCACTTGGCAATATGTTGATTGTTTTTTGACTTTCTTTTTCTTTTTTTCGCCATTTAAATTGCTTCCTCAGTGCATCTAATGTTTATGTTTGTTGAACAACCCTCCAATTGAATTCATCTTCACAATCGAAAGATTCCAACTATCCATCCTATCGCATCTGATATGGTCAGCAAAGTGTGATTTTATTTGTGAGGGGAAATCATGGCGCCTAAATGGCCGTTTGCGCCTGGCACTAAAATTTTCATTTGTTTTCTTCCTGATGTATGCAACGGTTCCAAATGAAGGCTACTGGTGCGCCAAACAAATTTTGACGGGTAAATTAGGCGCACCTTTAAGTAATCCTAGACATCCCGTTACCCGTCAAAAGAAGTTAGGCGGACGACTATCCCTCAACTAATTTTTTGAGATTCCCCAAGCTCGTAGCCGCATTCTTATCGTTCATTCGCTCTACAAAAAGCTTGTCCATCAGCTTGCCCAAGCCACCACCGCTCATTTCATAGTCAATGAGAAGGTCGATATGCGTAACGTTGCCATCTTCTCTGAAAGACCATGTATTGGTTCCCGTAATCATCCCTTCCATAGCAAATTGACGGACTTTTCCAGGCTCATTTTGGGTCACTTTTAAGTCACTATCGAGTGACATACCGCCCGCTTTAATGGTGATGGTCGCTTGACTCCCTACCTCTACAGGATAACCAGCTTCAGGTTTGATGGCTTCCATTCCGGCATACCATTCCGTGGTCTTATGAGCGTCATCTAGCAAAGATTGAATCTGAGAAACTGGTGCATTGACTGTGATTGATTTTTGAATAATGGTCATAATAAATTCCTTTGATTGGGTGAATTGGTTATTGGTGATTAGGAGATTGGGGATTGAGGGGTTGGGTAATTAAGTAATGAGGTAATTGTTTACCAACTACCCCAATTACCTCATTACCAGTTACCAATCTACATTCCTTATCATCGTCCAGTGTGAACCGTGATATTGCCAGTGGTTGGGGTTGATTCAGAGCCATTGTCGTAGACAACGACCGTGTTTCCACCGGAAAGGTATTCTGCAATCTGGATACGGAAGCCATCATTGCTGCCACCGTAGCCACCATCTGTTGCCCAGACTGTGAAGACGTAATTGCCGCCGCCATTGATCTCCCCCCACCCTTTGAAGATGGCGGTGCTGTTGGCTTGGTCAATGACGAGCCAATCAAAGCTGGTTGAAACAAAGTTGAACCCTTGGGCTGAAA
>JANQSK010000261.1 GCA_028284105.1 Anaerolineae bacterium | reverse complement strand
TCCCGACGGTGTAGCAGAAGGGGTCAGATGTGTGCCAGGTAATTGTGACACACTGTGGGTATTGCCCGCCTATTCAATTACGGTACCAGGACTTGTTGAAAACTGTGATTATGCCAACGCAGCTACCGATCCAAACTGTACGCCTTTCTATGGTGGTCGATTAATGGCTCGTTATATTGGCGGTACAAATGATACCTTTACGTGGGAAATCAAGCTGAATGGTTTACCACGGTTAGTCCGATAATTTTCAACTTTGAAGAAAAAGGGGGGAGCCACTCCTTTTTTCTCAATTTGTCCAAAAATTCAACACTCAAATAAGAAGATTGCATGCTGGGATATGACCTATTCCTTAGTGTAATTCTTGAATTTTTTCTTTAATATTTAGAATATTTTTGAGTAATCTAAAATTCATTTGTTTATTACTCTAAACTTTCTATTTTAGTCAATTTTACCTTCGTGATTTTTTACATTTTTCGCAAAATATCATTCATTTTATTCGCGAAAAATGTTGGGCAGCCGAACAATTCATTGGGAGCCAAATTATGCAGTTATTCTTCAAGAATCAGAAGAGAAAACAATCTATGCAAGGGCAAGGCTTTGCAGAATATGCCTTGATCTTAATGTTTGTTGGCGTTGCAGCGCTTATATCTGTCACCATTTTAGAGCCATCAGTTGGTGACGTCTTTTCAAGGTTGGTCGGGAGGGAAGAAATTTCTCCACCAACATTGGCAAACTATAAAGCGCCCCCCACGCCAACAGTAGATCCAAATTACACACCAGTAGCCACAAATACACCTGATCCGGTAGCAACAGCGACACCAGATAGTGGCGGTGGTGGTATAAGCACAGCAACCCCTACATCGTCACCAGAACCCACCTCCACAAACACACCGGCTCCACTAGCACAGGTTTGTAACACCTATTCAAACAGCACCTCAATTGCGTTACCAAACGATACTGATTTCATCACATCAAGTGTCTCAGCAGATGCTGGCAACGGGCCAATTTATGATGTCAATGTCAATGTGAATATGAGCCACGTTTGGGTAGGAGATTTGATGTTTTCAGTAACATCCCCTTCTGGTCAACAAATACGAATCATTGATCAGCCTGGCTTACCAGACAGCAGCTATGGCTGTTCTGGGGATAACATTTCGGCAACATTAGATGATGCGGCCGCTTTGCCCGTTGAAGACCAATGTAGCGGTTCAACACCAACAATCAATGGCACCTTCTCACCCAATAATGCGCTTAGCGGATTTAATAATTTGGATGCGGAAGGAACTTGGACATTACAAGTTGATGATGAATATCCATGGTCCGATGAAGGAACATTAAACAGTTGGAGCATTGAAATTTGCACGGGTGGTGGATTACCACCGACATCAACGCCAGAACCGCTGCCTACCAGCACGCCAATCCCTGTGGCTGATAATTTGTGCCCCAACGGGACAACTTCTCAATCTTCCACAGCTTACAGCGGCAATTCATCACTTGCGTGTGATGGAGATCGAGATGGCGTTTATAGCAATGGCTCAGTTACACACACAAACAGTGAATCAAACGCATGGTGGGAAGTTGATTTAGGTCGTATCTATGTTTTACAACAGATCAAATTGTTTAATCGAACCGACTGCTGTGGTTCAAGATTGTCAAATTTCTATATTCATATTTCAGATGACCCTTTCACATCCACCGATTTAAACACCACGTTGAATCAATCAAGTGTAGATTCCTTCTTCTTTGATGGAGATGTAGATGCATTTGCTTATGCGTTTACTCAACAATCGGGACGGTATGTTCGTATTCAATTAACTGGATCTGAACCGCTTTCCTTAGCGGAAGTTGAGGTGTATGGCTCACTTTGGGTACCATCGGCTTGTGAGGGTCTGGCAGATATGTTCTACATTTTTGACCTGTCAGGAAGTATGGCATGGGATTTTGATGGAACCACAACAAAGATTGAGGCCGCAAAAGATGCTGTCATTAATCTAAACAATGCTATTGCCGCTGATAACTCTAATCACCGCGTTGGTTTCACGACATTTACGGCAACTCCATGGACCTATACGACAGGATGGACAGCGACTATTCAAACAAATTCTCTTGCTTTAACCAGTGATATTGTATCTGCAAATACGGCCGTTACTGGCTGGACGGCCAGTGGTGGTACGCCAACTGGGGTGGCACTCAATGCCGGACGTTTGACTGTAGTTGATGATTGGGATCCGCTAAGAATTCCTGTCATTGTTTTAGTAAGTGATGGTGTCCCGACAGTTGACCCGCTCGAAAGATATACTTCGGATGGGTTAGTTGCTGCCGTCGATATCTTTGACGGGAGTGGGAATGCCTATCCAGCATCAACGGTTGCTGCAAGCGGTGACGATAATGAGTTTGGGGTTCCTGCTGGTTATGTCCTCGCCGATGCGATGTATGAAGCAGAAGAAATGGTTCGCGCGTTACCAAATGCCACTATTCATAGTATTGCTATTGGTGGCGATACATTTGATGCAGATATTTTGCAATATGTTGCTGAAATTGGCGGCGGGCAATACTTTAGCGCTAGCAATGCCACTGAATTGTCAAATCAATTGCTTTCGATTTTCAATGGCATCTCATGTGGTGGTGACTCATAAAATAGCGACTTCATTCGAACAAGAAGATTCACGTCGTTAAAAAGGCGTGAATAATATTTAAAAACGCGCATCCCTCTTGAATGCGCGTTTTTCTTTTATCCGAATTGTAAGCTTGTACAAATAAGATCGAAGATAAGAAACATGTATTTAAAGAAGTATTGGAAGTATGAAGTATTGGATTTTAATCATCGTTATTTGTACAGGTATCAAGAATTTTAAGGACGAGATTGCATCGGTTTTTAAATAACATATAGCAAGCGTGAGCAGCGTCTTATTAAGGGATTCAAAGAGAAGGAAAACATACATCGTTGCAGTTGCTCATTTTTGGACAGTAGTTTCATCCAGTCGCCCAAATACCTAAATTCAATGATGCCTGCGTTTCTGGAGGCTACAGCATGAAACGCACATCGCAGAGCAGATATTTTTCAAAAAATT
>JANQSK010000229.1 GCA_028284105.1 Anaerolineae bacterium | reverse complement strand
TGGGCGTGATAACCTTGCTCACTCTATTTGGGAGAGTTTAAAAAACGGCCGTTCTGTCACAATGAGGGGGGCCAGTGGTGTAGGAAAAACAGCTTTGGGTTCACAAATTGCACAAATGTGGCGACCAGAACCTGTTTTTTGGTTTACGTTTCGCGATTCATTTAACGACCGGCTCAGTTCGCTTCTTTTTTCATTAGGATATTTTCTACATACGCAAGGGGCATCAACACTTTGGAAGCAGTTAATTGCAGATAAAGGGAAAATCGAAGATTTTAATGTGGCGCTTGCCCATATTCGTGGCAGTCTTCAGGAAATATCGCAAACTGTTTTGATCTGTATTGATGAGCTTGATATCTTGCAAACTGATCCGGACAAAGTATCCATATCCCAAACGCAACTTCTTGCATTAATAGAGAGCCTTCAGACCATTTTCCCTGTCCTTTTGATAGGACAGAAACCGATTCTGCTCGCAGACGTCCATGCGGAAATCGAAAATTTTGTTGTTGAAGATGCCTCAATTTTTCTAAAACAAGCTGGTGTTGAATTAATTGCCGATGACTACCTGGCGCTTCATTTATATACAGATGGCAATCCCCGACTTTTGCAACTCTGCTTAGCATTGATTAAAAGCGATAATTCTATCTCGCAAATTGTTGAAAGAATTCCCCAGATGCCAGCTGTGCAAGCACTGTGGCAAAAATTGTGGCACCGATTTTCGCAGGATGAACGGCAAATTCTAGGAACCTTGTCTGTTTTTCGGAGTCCAGCACCAATGGATATTTGGCAAGAACAGGGGCAAGCTTTAAGTCAGCTTATCCATTGGCGAATTGTTCATAAAGATGAATTTGGGGGTTTATCTTTGCTCCCCACAATTAGAGACTTAATTTATAAAGATAGAATAAAGTTTTCAGCCGAACTCCGTGAGGCGTGCCATTTATTAGCGGCAGAGGTGCGTGCCAATCGGGGGGATTACACATCGTCTGCTTATCATTTTTTCCAAGCTGCCAATTTTGAAAGTATGATTCAAATTTGGTTCCCTCATCGGCAGTTCGAGATACAGCGAGGTCGCGGTGCAGTGGCCTTGAATATTTTTGAGCAAGTTTCTCCGAGTGCATTGCCCAAAGAGGAACAACAGGCACTTGCCTTATTGTTGGCCGAGCTTTATCGTCTTATCGGGAATGTCGAGCAAGGATTAAATGTACTTAAATCAGTGGATTGGCCCTTAGTAAGTGAAGTCACAACCCAAGCGCATCTATTGCGCGGTGAATTTTTAAATGCACTGGGGCAGCCTTTTCAAGCAGTTGCACATTATGACGAAGGCGTTGCGGTTGTGAATCAGCTGCTATTAAGAATGATTGACTATCGTTCGCAAAAATTTACAACGCTTGTACAGCAGCGAGAAATGATGGCAGCTTCCCGCGAGGCTGAGCTAGCTCAATATGAGGCATTGTACTTACAGGGATTTTTAGATGAGGAAAACGGCCGTTTTCAATCTGCTCAACAAAAATACAGTGAAGCGCTCAAGCTAGCCGAATCTCAAAATTATGCCTTTGGCCTTGCTCAAGCCCATCGGGCAATCAGCAAGATTTACGGCCGTTTAGCCAACGTCGAAAGGGCACAGCACCATGCTGAAAAAGCAATCACCCATTATCGAAAAATAGGGGATAGGCTAACTGAAGAAAAAGTACGCAGTACATTAGCCGCCACCCATTTGCAAGCCGGCAACTTTCAAGAGGTGATTGAACACGCCACTCAATCTTGTGCCTTTTTTGCTGATGCCCAAATGCCTTATTGGGAAGCCGTAACGGCGTCTTCACTGGCTGAGGCGTATTATGAACTGGGTGACCTCAAAAATGCGAAGCATGCAGCGCAGCGCGTGCTTTACCTTGAAGAAGATTACACCTTACCTTATGCGTACTTTACATTAGGGTTGGTTTCCAAAGCAGAAAATGATTTAGAGATGGCTGAAAAGCAGTTTCAAACAAGCCAGCAGGTTGCTACAAGTAACGATGATCACTTTCTTGCGGCATACGCTTGGCGCAGCTTGGGGGAGACTTACATCAATTTGGGAGATCTAAAGAAAGGAAAGGCTGCAATTGACCAATCGCTCACCCTTTTTGAAAAATTGGGTCTTTCTCAAGAGTTAGGAAAAACAAAAAAAATAGCGCAGCTGCACCTTAGAGAAATTATATAATTTTGTTGAAATGCATACCCTAATTAATCAAAAATTTTCATTCTAATGCGCTTTTTACTTTTCACTTTTTTACTTTAACCACTATTTATCCATTTTCAACAGGAACAGTTGTTGACCCAGCACCCTGACTAGGTTAAAATCCGCAGTCGGGTTTGTGATATTATGTTTGAATCATTAGGCAACAGATTACAATCCGTTTTTGACAATTTATCCCGCCGAGGCAAGTTAACTGAAGAAGATGTTGACAAAGCAATGCGAGAAGTTCGTCTCGCTCTGCTAGAAGCTGACGTGAATTTTAAAGTTGTCAAAAGCTTCATAAAGCGCGTTCGTGAACGTGCAGTCGGCCAAGAGGTGATGCGTAGTCTTACCCCTGGCCAACAGGTCGTTAAAATCGTTAATGACGAACTTAAAACGACGCTTGGTGAACCTGGGCGTTTGAATTTGGGTATGCAATCACCGGCAGTGATTATGCTGGTGGGGTTGCAAGGTGCTGGTAAAACTACAATGGCGGGAAAGCTCGCCCTCCATTTGCGCAAACAAGGTAGACGGCCGTTGCTTGTAGGAGCCGACGTTTATCGCCCAGCCGCCATCCAACAGCTTCAAACCCTTGGTAAACAGCTTGACATTCCTGTATACGATGAAGGACCCGATGGTAATCCCGTGGATGTTTGTGCAAATGGTGTACAACAAGCCATACGGAGCAGTGCCACAACGGTCATTCTCGATACGGCCGGTCGCTTGAACATCGATGAGATGATGATGGGCGAAATTAAAGCCATTAAAGACAAGGTGAATCCTATCGAAACCTTGCTTGTGGCTGACGCAATGACCGGTCAGGAAGCTGTAAAAGTTGCCACCGACTTCAACAACGCTGTTGATATTACGGGTCTAATCATGACCAAAATCGACGGTGATGCGCGAGGTGGTGCAGCGATTTCAATGCGTGAAGTGACTGGTGTTCCTATTAAATTTTTAGGGACCGGTGAAAAACTGAACGCGCTTGAACTTTTCCATCCCGATCGGTTAGCCAATCGGATTTTGGGTATGGGTGATGTGTTAACACTCATCGAACGTGCTCAAGAGGAAATGGATCAAGAGGAAGCTCAAATTGCAGGTGAAAAACTCTTAAAAGGGGATTTTAACCTCGAAGACTTCCTCAAACAGATGCAGCAAATTAAGAAACTGGGTCCCATTGGCCAATTAATGGAAATGATTCCTGGTTTTAGTCAAGCCGCCAAAGATGTTGATTTAAGTAATGCTGAAGGTGATTTAAAGCGAATTGAAGCGATCATTTATTCAATGACGCCTCATGAGCGGCGCAATGCCAAACTCATTAAAGCGAGTCGGAAACGAAGAATTGCTGCTGGCTCAGGAACGACGGTTCAAGAAGTAAATATGCTCTTGAAGCAGTTCCGAGAAATGCAGCGGATGATGAAACAGATGAAAAAGGGCGGTGCTCGTGGGATGATGCGAAATCTTATGGGTGGCCGTTTTGGATAGAGATTCGAAAAAGTGAATAGTAACGCGTAGAAAGCAAAAAATTTAGCTAATTACAAGTTGCTAATTTCTGGAGATAGTTATGCTTAAAATTCGTTTAGCGCGAACTGGTAAAAAAGGTCAACCAAGCTACCGTGTAGTTGTTGCTGACGTGAATGCAAAAAGAGACGGCCGTGTTGTAGAACGTATCGGTTATTACAATCCACTGCCAGATCCAATTCAATATAAAATTCAAGAAGATCGTGCGTTGCACTGGCTAAGTGTTGGTGCGCAACCAACAGACGCCGTAAAACGTTTGCTTGATAAACAAGGCACAATGGATCGCTTATCTCGTTTGCATGCAGGTGAAGATATGGCGGTATTGGTTTCTGAATTTACTGGTGAGCCTGTTGCAGAAGCGGTAGAAGCAAAAGCCGTTGAGCAAGCAGCTGAACTTGTAGACGAAGAAGAATAATAAGGTTTCATATGAAATCGTTTGTTGAGTTTGTTGTAAAAGGCCTAGTCGATAACCCTGATCAGGTTTCTGTTGAAGAAGTTCCAGAAGACGATGGCTCTTCAATCTTGGAACTCTCTGTTGCACCTAGCGACATGGGTCGAATTATTGGGAAAAGTGGTCGTGTCATTAATGCGGTACGGTCGCTTTTGCAGGTTGCAGCAACGAAACAAGGCCAACGGGTTTCTTTAGAGCTGATTGAAACTGGTGAGTCTCGATAGTTCTACCCCTACAGAGTCAAATTCTTTTTTGACGATTGGTCAAATACTTAAACCTCACGGAGTTCATGGAGAAGTTCGGGTACGGCCGTTAACCGATTTACCCGAACGTTTTTCTTGGCTTGATGAGGTCTATCTTGGTGAGAAAACCCCTCAATTGACAAAGATTGCAGGGGTTCGTTTTCATAAAGATCTCGTGCTCATAAAATTCGAAGGGTTAACCAATAGAGATCAGGTTGAAAATCTGCGTGGTCAACTTGTTCAGGTTTTAGAATCTGACGCAATCCCCCTTGAAGATGGTGAATACTTCTTATATCAACTCGAAGGATTGCAGGTTGTCACCGATACTGGAGACACCTTAGGAAAAATTTCAAGAGTAATCGAGACGGGTGCGAATAATGTGTTTGTCGTCAAAGGGGCTTCAGGTGAGATTCTCTTGCCCGATATTGATGACGTTGTTCTTGAGATAGATTTTGATAACGGCCGTATGCTTGTCCATCTTTTGCCAGGCCTAATTTAAAGACTGAAAATTGAATTTCATATCTCGTTTAACGCACATGGTCATGTGCTTTTTTTAGTTTGTCGTGTTGTGTAAGGCAAACTTAATTGTAGGGAAAGCGTTGAGGGCCTGATTTGCATCATCAGTTTTCAAACGGTATGTTAGAAAACAATTCCGGTCAAAATCTTAGGAAGCAGTGAAGAATAAAGAAGCGCCCCTTTCTTATTTGGGCAAGCATCAAAAAATTTGATAAATCATATTTAGTCAGGCTTACGCATTCAAGTCATAGGTCAATTGACCCAAGAAAACAGTAAGGTTGACTTACTAACCTATCATGGTACGCTGAGGAAGAATGTCCGATTTAAAATATTGGTTGGGATTTAATCTTGTAAAAGGGATAGGTCCTGCCAAAATCCAATCGCTGTTGGACTACTATGGTTCTTTGTCAAATGCTTGGCATGCAACCGAGTTTGAATTACAAAAACTAGGTTTTGATAAAAGAACGATTCAAAGTTTTAAATCATCAAAAGATAAGCTGAATCTTGAACAAGCATTAGACCATGTCTATCAATCTGGCGTTAGTCTCATTACATGGGAGTCTCCTGAATATCCAACTTATTTAAAAGAGATACCTCATGCACCGCCTCTTTTGTACGTGAGGGGAGCGCTTCAAGAGTTAGACCAATGGGCAGTTGCCATTGTAGGAACTAGAAAGGCAACTGCTTACGGAAAACAGGTGACCAAAGATTTAGTCACTGAGCTCGTTAAACAAAATATCACGATAGTTAGCGGCTTAGCACGCGGGATTGATGCAGTTGCTCATGAAACGGCCGTAAATCTAAACGGCCGTACGATAGGCGTACTTGGTTCAGGGGTAGATGCCATTTATCCAGCGGAACATCGAAACCTGGCTCAAGCTATTGCATCAGGTCATGGTGCTATCATTTCTGAATACGGACTAGGTGTAAAACCTGAGGCTAAGAACTTTCCCCCAAGAAACAGGGTCATTAGCGGATTATCGTTAGGGGTCGTGGTCATTGAAGCTGGTGAACGAAGTGGCGCATTAATTACTACAAATTTTGCATTAGAGCAGGGCCGAGAGGTGTTTGCAGTTCCAGGAAGTATAAAAAGTCCGCTTAGTAGAGGTCCAAATCGATTAATTCAACAAGGGGCAAAGCTTGTAACGAAAGTTGAAGATATTTTGGAAGAATTAAATCTATCTGTGACTGTGGCACAAACGGCCGTTCAAATGGCTTTGCCAGATTCAACGGAAGAGATGCAGCTTTACAAACAGTTGGCAAACGAGCCTATGCATATTGATGATTTATGTCGAAGCACTGGTATGGCTGCCAATGTAGTAAGTAGTACCTTAACTTTAATGGAGTTAAAAGGTATTGTGCAGCGAGTCGACCAAATGAGTTTTGCTCGACTTGCATGATACCCACTCATCTTATCAAACAGAAGTACCTGATATTGTTCATAGGGAAGCAAAACATTCAACATATATCTATCGATCGCTTTCCCTAGTATTTCCCGCCAGAAGTTCGCACAATGTTTTGGTTGAGTGAAATACTCAGCAGTTTTCCGGCTTGTAAACATAGTAAATTGCTATGCATTTCCGGTAAACTGCACTCGTGAGGATTAAACCATGAAAATCATTATCTTTGCAGGTGGTTCTGGCCGCCGTCTTTGGCCCATTAGCCGCAAAAAATCTCCTAAGCAGTTCGAACCTATAATAGGAAAACAATCAACTTTACAACTAGCTGTTGACCGTGTTGAAGAGCAATATGGCGCAGAAAACATCTATATTTCTACAAATAGTAAATATTTAGAAATATTAAGAAATCAACTTCCTCAATTGCCGGGAAGTAATATTATTGGGGAGCCAACGCGTCGAGATCTAGCAGCTGCTGTTGGTTTATCCATGATGCATCTTTGTCACTCCCTTGAAGGGAAAGTCGCCAATGAACCCGTGGCTATCCTTTGGGGTGATAATTATATGAATCATGTTGATAATTTTCGCCAAGTTCTTTCTGCATCTGAAGCCCTCGTTCGACAAAATGAAGCAAAAATTATGTTTATGGGCGAAACCCCACGATTTGCGAATGCAAATTTAGGGTGGCTTGGTTTAGGGTCAAAATTAGGTGAAGTCAATGGACAACCTTACTATCAATATGACTCTTTATCGTATAGACCTGAGAAGTCAATTTGCGACCGCATGTTTGCAGAAAAAACGCATGTGTGGAATACTGGATATTTCGTGACAACCATTGGGTTTGTTCTCGATCTTTATAAACAGCATCAACCCAAGATGTGGGAAGGACTTGCTGAAATTGAAGCATCAATTGGCTTGCCTCACTATGAGGAAACGCTCACTCGGATTTATCCAGAGCTGGATGAAATTAGCTTTGATGACGCAATTTTGACTCACGTGCCCCCAAGCGATGCATTAATTATGCATGGTGAAATGGGATGGAGTGATCCTGGTACGCTGTATGCGCTCAAAGAGGCAATTAACAGTGACCAAGAAGCCACTGTGACAAAAGGGTTGGTTGTAACAGAAGAAACGTCTGATTGCTTGGTTTATAACTATGAGGGTAAAAAACTTGTAGTTGCGGCAGGATTAGAAGGCGTTATTGTTGTAAATACTGAAGACGCGGTTCTTGTAGTTCACAAAGACAATATCCCACTCGTGAAGAAAATTGTGAATGGCTTAGAAGGAACCGAACTAGATTCGTATAGTTAATATTTTGATATTTGGCATTTAATTTTTGCCAAATGCTGAACAAGCGAGGATTTTGAGTTGGAAGGTTATTGCTTTTCATGTAAAGGAAAACATGAAATATTAGATGCCAAAGCAGAATGGGCGTCCAATGGTTCCCCTGGAACACGTGGGACCTGCTCAAATTGTGGTGGCACAATTTATAAAACTGGCCGTACCCCAGCACACGATTCACTACCAAAACCAGAAATTACGGTTAAGCCAAAAAAGAAAAGAAAAGCTGGAGCCAAGAAGAAAAAAGGTTCTACAAAAAGACGTTCTGGAAAATTGGTAGTTGTAGAATCACCTGCTAAAGCAAAGACAATCGGTCGATATTTAGGCAAGGGCTACACTGTAAAATCGAGTGTGGGTCACGTTCGAGATTTGTTGAAATCACGTCTTAGTGTTGATATTGATAATAATTTTGAACCTGAATATCGCGTGCCAAATGATAAACGCAAGGTTGTTAAAGAGTTAGCTGAAGCGGCATCGAAGGCCAAAGAAATTTTCTTAGCAACTGACCCTGATCGTGAAGGGGAAGCGATTGCATGGCATGTTTTAGAATCAGCTGAAATGGAACCTGATCGCACAAAGCGAGTCGTTTTCCATGAAATTACAAAGCCAGCGATTTTGAAAGCATTTGAGACGCCCCGTGATATTGATATGGATCGGGTTGATGCTCAACAAGCCCGACGCATTTTGGATCGACTAGTTGGGTATAAGTTGAGCCCATTGCTTTGGCGTAAAGTACGTGGTCGTTTGTCAGCTGGCCGGGTGCAATCTGTTGCAGTTCGGTTAGTAGTTGAACGTCAGCGTGAAATTGATGCGTTTGTACCTGTTGAATATTGGACGATAGGTGCTGAGGTTAGTCAACAGAAGTTTGAGGGCCAAGCTAAACGGCCGTTTTTCAATGCCAAACTCTCAAAAATCAATGGGAAAGACCCAGAACTGAGCAGCGAAGCTGATGTTCTGCCACATCTTGATGTGATGGAAAAGAGCGAATGGACCATTGGCAAAGTCAAACTTGGTAAGCGAACTCGTCGACCTGCGGCCCCATTCATCACAAGTACATTGCAACAGGAAGCATCACGGAAGTTGAACTTTAACGCATCAAAAACGATGCGTATAGCTCAGCAGCTTTATGAAGGGATCGAACTTGATGGAGCAAGCGG